>NZ_JBEOSZ010000018.1:138841-141884 GCF_040303285.1 Streptomyces sp. NPDC096046
GCGGGGACCTGCGACCCAGGCCCGCCCACTTGGACAGGTGCGTCGCCTCACCGCCCGCGTCGCGGACGAGCCGGACCGGCGGTCCGGCCGGCCCCGCACACACCGATCAGTCCGGCACCAGCCCCAGAGCGTGCTCGTAGCGGCTGCCGGTGCTCCCCTTCATGCCCGGATACGCCCGCACCCGCTCCCACGCCTCGCTCGCCGGGGCGGCCAGCGCCCGGTCATAGGCCTCGCCGCTCTCCCACTCGGCGTAGTTCAGCACGTGCCCGCCCTCCGTACTGAGATGGAAGTGCGCGGAGACCAGCCCGGCGTGCCCTTCCGGGTCGCCGTCCATGGCCTTCGACACGAGGTCGACCCATTCCTCGCGGCGCCCTTCCACCCCGCTCTCGAAGTCGACCCGCACGGTCACGATCAGACCCGGCGCCCGTGTGTCCCCGGCAGCGCGCTCCCGGCTCCGGTAGCGCCGGTACCGACCGAGTCCGACCCGCTCGATCCCCGGCACCGCGGTGTCGATCTCGTCCACGCGTTCCTGCCGGTGGACCTTGACGAAGGACTCGTAGGCCTGTTCGCCGGTCCACTGCGAGTAGTGCATCAGGGTGGAACCGTCGTCCCCCACGTACACGTGATACGCCAGCAGATCCCCGGTCGGCCAGGGCCGCCGTTCCCAGGTACGTCCGATGGCCTCCACGGTCTGCCACTGCCGCTCGCGGGTGCCCACCCGCCAGGTGCTGAAGAAGGGGGCACCGGCACGCGGGTCGGTGAGGTCGGGGTGCTGCTCGGTTCGACGGCTCATGAACACTCCAGTCGTAGCGCCTGTCACGAACAGCCCCAGCTTTCAACCTCGACCGAACTTGAGGTCAACAGGGTGCCGTGCACGGCGTCCTACCGGAGCGAGCGGATCCAGCCCAGCGGCGCGGGCGCGGCAACCCGCACGCCCGTGACCGAAACCCGCACCGCGAAGGGGCACTCCACGCAGAGCACTCCCCTCATCGATGCCCGTGCGCATGCCTCCAACGCAACACGCCGACCGCCACCACGGCCCCCGCCGCCCCGGCCACCAGCACCGGCCCCGGGTTCCGCATCCCCGCCTGGACAACGGTCCGCACGGGGCGCGGCCCGGTATGCGTCGCCTTGTCGTGCACCGTGTGTCCCGCCTGCGCGGCCGTGCTGCGCAACTGCACCGTCATCGCCCCGGCCTTGTCCCGCAGATCGGCCGCCCGGGCCAGCGCACGCCCCTTCACGTCCGCCTTCCCCGCCAACTCCTCCACGGTGTTGCCGAGCGCACTGCGCGTCCGCTCGATCTGCCGCCGCAGCTCATCGGGCCCCTTCGCCCCACCCGTAGCGTCCGTCATCGATGCGCCCTCTCCTTGATCTCCTCCACGTCCGCCCTGACACTGCCGAGAGCCTTCTCGGGCGTGGGCGGTCCGGCCTTGCGGAGCTGCCCCCGCCCCATCACGGCCAGCACCCCGGCGATCACGAACAGCACCGCCGTCACGATCAGCGCCGCGGCCCAGACGGGCAGCACCAGCGAGAGCGCGGCGACACCCGTACCGGCCAGGGCGAGCAGCCCGGCGTATCCGACGGCGCCTGCCGCCCCGAGCAGCCCGCCGCCCCGCCCGGCCCGCCGCCCCTTCTCGGCCAGCTCCTCCTTGGCGAGAGCCACTTCCTGCCGTACGAGGGTGGAGAGCTGCTCCGCGGCCTGCCCGACGAGCTCGCCCACGGAGTGGCGCTCCTCGTGCACGGCCCGGTGATCCATGGTCCCGGTCACGTGTTCCGCCTCCTCTCGAAGTCAGGAACACCCGGGTACCCGGACGGCCCGCCCGCTACCCCCGTGCCTCCCCCGAGACTCCCCGGCCTGCGACAGCGCGGTCCCGGAGAAGGACGCCGGGCGCACAGCCCCACCGATCCCCCACCACTCACTGAACCAAAACTTACGGATACCTGTAAGCAGAATTAAGTGGAGCTACACAATCGGCGGGCCGACACTGCCCCCATGACCTCACCATCCGCGCCCCTCTTCCGCCGCGCCCTCTGCGCCATGATCACTCCCTTGACGCCCTCCGGAACCCTGGACCTCGACGGCGCCCAGCACCTCGCCGCCCACCTGGTGGCCAACGGCTGCGACGGCCTGGTCCTCTCCGGCACGACCGGCGAGTCGCCCACCACCACGGACGCCGAGAAGTCGGCCCTCGTCGCTGCCGTGAGAGAGGCGGTGGGTGACCGCGCGAAGATCGTCGCCGGCATCGGCACGCCCGACACCCGGCACACCGTCGAACTGGCCAAGGAGGCGCAGAAGGCGGGCGCGGACGGCCTCTTGGTGGTGGCGCCGTATTACAGCAGGCCCCCGCAGGACGCGGTCGAGGCCCACTTCCGGGAGATCGCGGACGCCTGTGAACTCCCGCTCATGCTCTACGACATCCCGGCCCGCACCGGCATCCGCATCGAACCGGAGACAATCCTCCGCCTCGCCGGACACCCCGGGATCGTCGCGGTCAAGGACTGCTCGGCCGACTTCCTGGGCGCCCAGAAGGTACTGGCCCGCACGGATCTGGCGTACTACGCGGGGTGCGACGAACACAACCTCGCGCTGTACGCCGTCGGCGGCACGGGTTACGTCAGTACGGTCGCGAACGTGATCCCGGCCCGTCTCCGGGCCGTCCTGGACGCGTTCGACGCGGGCGACACGGCCCGGGCGGCCCGCCTCCAGCACGAGGCGACGCCCCTCATCGAGGCGATCATGGCCACCGGCCTGCCCGGCACCGTCACGGTCAAGGCACTGCTGAACGCCCTGGCCCTCCCCGCGGGCCCGGTCCGCGCCCCCCTCCGGCCCGCCGCCCCGGCCACCACCGACACCCTGCTGTCGCTCCACGCGGCGCTCACCGGGGCCTGACCACGATTGATGGGCGCGGCACGGGAACGGAGAGCGGTCCCGACGGGACGGAGCAGACGGGACGGCCCGTGCCGAGGTCGGCCCACGCGGTGTCCGGGGTGATACGGGCGGGGGAGTGGCCCGTGACGGCGGCGATGTGGTGGGTCTAACGGG
>NZ_JBEOSZ010000019.1:0-141395 GCF_040303285.1 Streptomyces sp. NPDC096046
CCCTCGTACTGGGTGTACTTGGGCTTGCGCCCGGTGCGGCGAGAGTGCGTGCCGGGCGTCGCGACGGGGCGAACGTTGCCTGCTGCGGCACTAGCTACGTGCGGCTGACGCCCTTCACTCCAGATAGCCCCTCAGTTGGTCCGCGAAGGCGTGGTCCCGCAGCTTGTTGAGGGTCTTGGACTCGATCTGCCGTATCCGCTCGCGGGTCACGCCGAAGATGCGGCCGATCTCCTCCAGGGTGCGCGGGCGGCCGTCGGCGAGGCCGTAGCGGAGCTGGACGACCTTGCGCTCCCGCTCCCCCAGGGTCGACAGGACCGCTTCCAGGTGCTCCCTGAGCAGAAGGAACGCGGCCGACTCGACAGGGCTCGCGGCATCGCCGTCCTCGATGAGGTCGCCGAGCGCGACGTCGTCCTCCTCGCCGACGGGCGCGTGCAGCGACACCGGTTCCTGGGCCAGGCGCAGGACTTCGCCGACCCGCTCCGGCGCCAGGTCCAGGTGGGCGGCGACCTCCTCGGGCGTCGGCTCGTAGCCCCGCTCCTGGAGCATGCGGCGCTGGACGCGGACGACCCGGTTGATGAGCTCCACGACGTGGACGGGGACCCGTATCGTGCGGGCCTGGTCGGCCAGGGCGCGGGACATGGCCTGCCGGATCCACCAGGTCGCGTACGTGGAGAACTTGTAGCCGCGGGCGTAGTCGAACTTCTCCACGGCCCGGATCAGGCCGAGGTTGCCCTCCTGGACGAGGTCGAGCATGGTCAGGCCGCGGCCGATGTAGCGCTTGGCGACGGAGACGACGAGCCGCAGGTTCGCCTCGATCAGACGGCGCTTGGCCATGCGGCCCATCACGACGAGCCGGTCCAGGTCGAGGGCGAGCTGACTGTCCAGGTCCGGGGTGAGCCGCAGCTTCTCCTCCGCGAACAGGCCGGCCTCGACGCGGCGGGCGAGTTCGACCTCCTCGGCGGCGGTGAGCAGGGGGATGCGGCCGATCTCCCGCAGGTACTGGCGGAACAGGTCCGAGGAGGGGCCGCCGGTCTCCGTGCGCACCGGCGGGGGTTCGACGGCTTCGGAGGGCTCTGCCGTCTCGACGGCCTCGGCGGGCGGCTCCTGCGGCTCCGGTTCCGACTCGGGGTGGTGCGCGGCGCGGCTCTGCCCCGGAACCGCGGACAGGACGTCGGGATCCGTGTCCGGGGCGGTGCCGTCGGCGCCGGGGGCGGCACCGACGTCGGTCTGGGTGAGGGTCTGGGTCTGCACGGGGGCGACCTCCAGGATGATCGCTGCCAAGGAGGACGGCAGCGGTACTTCGGGGGCGGAGTCGACGGCCTCGCCGCTTTCCGTCCCGTACGCGATGAGCGGAACCGCGGGGGTCTTCGACCCGTCGGTGACGGGCAGGCCGCGCTCCGAGGACTCAGGCACCGGAACCCAGTGTGGGGTAAGACACATCACCGCCACGAGGGGCGTGCGATGACTTTTTGCTTCCGGTCCGTGACCGCGCGGTGACCTCAGAGCGCGGCGGCGCCGTGTTCCCGGAGGGTTTGGTCGTACTGCTGGAGGACCCAGAGTTCGTTCTGTACGGCGGCGAGCTGGGCCGGGTCGCCGTGGGCGCCGAGGCGGGTGAGCCGGCCCGTGATGTCGCGGATGCGGCGCTCGACGGCCCGGCGGCGGACGGTCACCAACTGGGCGCCCGCGTACACCTCGTCGACTCCCTTCACGCCCTTGTGCAGCATGATCGCCTCGACGGCCAGCTCGGTCACCATCGCGCGGACCGTGTCGTCCGGGGCGGCCTCGCGGACCTTGACCAGGTAGTCCTGGGGGTCGGCGACGCCCAGTTCGGCGCCGCCCGCGTCCTGGATGGCCTGGCGGACAGCGGCGTAGGGCGGGGCGGTGAACTCGTCCACGCCGTACGCGTCGAAGGCCGGGGAGACCAACTCGGGGCGCTGGAGGGCGAGTTTGAGGAGTTCCCGCTCGGTGGCGAAGACCGGGTTGCGCAGGTTCAGGGCCGGGCCGCGCGAGCGGGCCGGCTGGGACGGGCCGGCGTACCGCTGCTCCTGGTGGGGCCGCTCCGGGGCCGGGCCCTTGCCGCCGCGGTCGCGGGCCCAGCGAGCCAGCTGGGCGACGCGCTTGACCACGAACTGGGTGTCGAGGATGCCGAGCATGCCGGCGAGCTGGACGGCGACCTCGTGCTGGGCGCCGCTGTTCTTGATGCGGGCGACGATCGGGGCGGCCTCGTCCAGCGCGGCCGCGCGGCCCGCCGGGGTGTCGAGATCGTAACGGCCGACGATCTGGCGCAGGGCGAACTCGAAGAGCGGGGTGCGGGGTTCGACGAGGTCGGCGACGGCCTCGTCACCCTTGGCGAGGCGCAGGTCGCAGGGGTCCATGCCGTCCGGGGCGATGGCGATGTACGTCTCGGCGGCGAACTTCTGGTCGTCCTCGAAGGCGCGCAGGGCCGCCTTCTGGCCGGCGGCGTCGCCGTCGAAGGTGAAGATGACGCGGGCCGAGCCGTTGTCCATGAGGAGGCGGCGGAGGATCTTGATGTGGTCGCCGCCGAACGCCGTGCCACAGGTGGCGATGGCCGTCGTGACGCCGGCGAGGTGGCAGGCCATGACGTCCGTGTAGCCCTCGACGACGACCGCGCGGGACGCCTTGGCGATGTCCTTCTTCGCCAGGTCGATGCCGTAGAGGACCTGGGACTTCCGGTAGATCGCCGTGTCGGGCGTGTTGAGGTACTTGGGGCCGTTGTCCGCCTCGTAGAGCTTGCGGGCGCCGAACCCGACGACGTCGCCGCCGATGTCGCGGATGGGCCACATCAGGCGGCCCCGGAAGCGGTCGATGGGACCGCGGCGGCCCTCCTGGGAGAGGCCGGAGAGGATCAGCTCCTTGTCGGTGAAGCCCTTGCCGCGCAGGTAGCGGGTGAGGTGGTCCCAGCCCTGGGGGCTGTAGCCGACGGAGAAGTGCTGGGCGGCGGCCTGGTCGAAGCCGCGCTCGGCGAGGAACTGGCGGCCGGTGTCGGCCTCCGGACCGGTCGCGAGCTGTTCCATGTACCAGTCGGCGGCGATCTTGTGCGCCTCGACCAGGCGGATCCGCTCGCCGCGCTGGTGGGAGGGGTTGTAGCCACCCTCCTCGTAGCGCAGGGTGATGCCCGCCTGGCCGGCCAGGCGCTCGACCGCCTCCGAGAAGGTGAGGTGGTCGATCTTCATCACGAACGTGATGGTGTCGCCGCCCTCCTGGCAGCCGAAGCAGTGGAAGAACCCCTTGCTCGGGCTGACCTGGAAGGAGGGCGACTTCTCGTCGTGGAACGGGCACAGACCCTTCAGGTTGCCGCCGCCCGCGTTGCGCAGCTGGAGGTACTCGGACACCACGGCGTCGATCGGGACCGCGTCCCGTACCGCCTTCACGTCCTCGTCGTTGATCCGTCCTGCCACGCGGTGATTCTACGGGGCCGGACTGACACTCCTGGGGCGAGATGGCTCTGCGAGAGGGCTCGCGGCCTCGGGTCCGGGGGCGCCCCCGGGAAACGCGGCGCGGGGGCGCGCACCGGCACTCCCGACGGTTACGGGGCGAGGCCGTCCAGCGGCACGTGCGGATCGGCGAGCGCCTCGGTGTCGACCCGGGATGCCGAACGGATCAGGCGCTGGATCTTGTCTGTGACGTCCCACACGTTCACGTTCATCCCGGCCAGCACCCGGCCTTCCCTCACCCAGAACGCGATGAACCGGCGCTTGCCGGCGTCCCCGCGGATCACCACCTGGTCGTAGCTGCCCGCGGGCGCCCAGCCTGAGTACTCCATGCCCAGGTCGTACTGGTCGGAGAAGAAGTAGGGCACCCGGTCGTACGTCACGTCCTGGTCCAGCATGGCGCGGGCGGCGGCCGGGCCGCCGTTGAGCGCGTTGGCCCAGTGCTCCACCCGCAGCCCGGCCCCGAAGAGGGCGTGGTGGAAGGAGGCCACGTCGCCGGCCGCGTAGATGTCGGGGTCGGCGGTGCGCAGCCGCTCGTCGACCACCACGCCACCGCCCCGCGCCCGGTCGGCGATCTCCAGCCCGGCCGCCTCCGCGAGAGCGACCCGCGGGGCGGCGCCGATCGCGGCCAGCACGTCGTGCGCCGGGTGCTCCTCGCCGTCGTCGGTGCGGGCCGCGAGGACCATGCCGTCCTGGCCGACGATCTCCGTCAGCCGCCTGCCGAAGTGGAACCGCACGCCGTGCTCACGGTGCAGCTCGGCGAAGAGCTGGCCGAGTTCCGGGCCCAGCACGCCGTGCAGCGGGGTCGGCCCGTGTTCGACGACCGTGACCTCCGCGCCGTACTCGCGGGCCGCCGCCGCGACCTCCAGGCCGATCCAGCCGGCGCCGGCGATGACGAGGTGGCCGTTGTCCCGGCCGAGGTTGGTCAGGACGTGCTTGAGGCGCTCGGCGTGGGCGAGGCGGCGCAGGTGGTGCACGCCCGCCAGGTCCGTGCCCGGGACGTCGAGGCGGCGGGGTTCGGCGCCGGTGGCCAGGAGCAGCTTGTCGTAGCGGACGACGGTGCCGTCCTCGCCGAAGCGGACCGTCTTCGCCGTCCGGTCGATCGCGTCGACGGTCTGGCCGAGATGCAGCTCGATGTCGTGGGCCGCGTACCAGGCGGGCTCGTGCACGAAGACGCTGTCGCGTTCCTCCTTGCCGAGGAGGTAGCCCTTGGACAGGGGCGGGCGCTCGTAGGGGTGGTCGCGTTCGTCGCAGATCAATATCACGCGGCCGGTGAAGCCCTCCGCGCGGAGCGTCTCGGCCGCCTTGGCGCCCGCCAGTCCGCCTCCGACGATGACGAATGTCTGATCCGCGTCGACCACGTGATGCCTCCTACGGGGGTCCGGGGGTGTCTCCCCGGAGAACACAGCGGGTGTCGCCACTTGCGAGCGTCCCGCACACAGCGTGATGCGGGAAGAGGGAGTGACCCGATCAGGCCACGCAGGGTCACATTCGGGGGTGCGCGCGTCCCACTCGTCGCGTCAGTCTCGTCCCCGACCGGTCAGACGGGCGTGCAGCGAACGGGCGGAGGGGTCGGTGAGGGAGGCGATCTGGTCGACGATCACCCGCTTGCGCGCCCTGTCGTCGGCCGCCCGGCCGAACAGGGAGCGGAACTGCGGGTCCAGGCCGTCCGGGGCGCGGACGGTGAGCGCCTCGGCCAGTTCGGCGACGATGATCCGCTGGTCGGCGCGCAGCCGCTCCTGCTCGGCGCGCTGCATGACGTAGAGGTCGGCGACGGCCTTGAGGACGGCGCACTCCATGCGGGTCTCGCGCGGGACGACCAGCTCGGCGGCGTACCGGGTGAGCCGTCCGGCGCCGTACGCGGAGCGGGTCGCGGTCTCGGCGGCGAGGCAGAAGCGGCCGATGAGCTGGCTGGTGGCGTCCTTGAGGCGGGCCTGGGCGGCGGCGGTGCCGTCGTAGCCGTGCGGCCACCACTCCTGGGCGAGGAGCCGGTCCAGGGCCTCGGCGAGTTCCGCGGGTTCGGTGTCGGCGGGGACGTACCGGCCACGGGCGACCTGGAAGACGTCGCGGCGTTCGGGGTCGGCGTGCAGGCAGTTCGGGTCGACGTGGCCGGCGTGCAGGCCGTCCTCCACGTCGTGCACCGAGTAGGCCACGTCGTCGGACCAGTCCATGACCTGCGCCTCGAAGCAGGTGCGGGTGCCGGGGGCGTCCTTGCGGAGCCAGTCGAAGACCGGGCGGTCGTCCTCGTAGACGCCGAACTTGTTCGAGGCCGGGTCGGTGGGGTGGGCGCCGCGGGGCCAGGGGTACTTGGTGGCGGCGTCGAGGGTGGCGCGGGTGAGGTTGAGGCCGACGGAGCCCTCCGGGGTGAACCGTTTGGGCTCGATGCGGGTGAGGAGTCGGAGTGACTGGGCGTTGCCCTCGAAGCCGCCGCAGTCGGCCGCGAACTCGTTGAGGGCCTGTTCGCCGTTGTGGCCGAAGGGCGGGTGGCCCAGGTCGTGCGAGAGGCAGGCGGCTTCCACGAGGTCGGGGTCGCAGCCGAGGGCCGCGCCCAGCTCACGGCCGACCTGGGCGCATTCGAGGGAGTGGGTGAGGCGGGTGCGGGGGCTGGCGTCCCAGGCGGGGCCCAGGGTGCCGGGCGTCACCACTTGGGTCTTGCCGGCCAGTCTTCTCAGGGCGGCGCTGTGCAGGACCCTGGCCCGGTCGCGCTGAAAGGCCGTGCGGCCGGGGCGTTTGTCGGGTTCCGGGGCCCAGCGGTCGACTGACGTCGGGTCGTAGGCCATGGGGTTGGTCGCGGTGCCTGCCATGTGTCGACAGTACGGGCATGGGTGTGCCGCACGCCTGAGTGTTCGCCTGGTCCGGTGGTGTGGCGGGTGCGGGCCGGCCGTGGCTGGTCGCGCGGTCCCCCGCGCCCCTGGGGACGTGCGCCGCCCCGCGTTCTACGCCGAGGCCAATGCGGGTGCAGCGGTCGCGGCCGTCAGAGCCTCGTCGTAGCGGTGGAGGAGGAGTTCGGCCATCGCCGGGTGCGTGCCGAGGGGGGCCGCGGCCAGCCACGGGGCCTTCTGGGCGCACTCCGTGGCGAAGCGGCCGGGGGCCGTGAAGTAGGACGCCAGGGCGATGTGGCGGCGGCCCCGGGCGAGGAGGGTGCGGACGGCCGTTTCGACGGTCGGGGTGGCCGCCGAGGCGTAGGCCGGGATGACGGGGACGCCGAGGCGGGCCGCCAGGAGGTGGGCCGTGCGGGCGGTGTCCGTCCTCGCGTGCGGGTCGCGGGAGCCCGCCGCGGCGAGGACCACCGCGCTGGTGCGGCGGGGCGTCCTGCCCCAGCCGGCCTCCGTCAGACGGGCCTGGAGCGCGTCGACCAGCAGGGTGTGGGGGCCCAGGGGCGCTGCCAGGCGGGTGCGGGCCGGGGAGGCCGCGGCCATCTCGGGGATGTCCTGCTTGACGTGGTAGCCGCGGCTGAGGAGGAGGGGGACGAGGACCGCCTCCCTGTCGCCGAGGGCGGCAAGCGTGTCGGGGAGCAGAGGGGCGTTGAGTTCGATGTGGCCCAGGTGCACCGGCACGTCGGGGCGCAGGGCCCGGACGCGGTCGAGTAGCGCGCTCACGGTGCTCAGCGCGCGGGGGTCGCGGCTGCCGTGGGCCACGACCACGAGGGCGGGCGGGGCCGGGCGGCGCGTGGCGGGCGGCGGGACGAGGCCGAGCTGACGGGGCATGCACCGATGGTCGCGGCGCCACGTTGCCTTCCCGTTGCGTGGGCGTCACGGGTGTTTTCCGGCGGTTCACGATGTGGGGCGGGGGGTGTGTGAGGTGGTTTCACCTGCGGTTTCCGTGAATCGAGTGAACCTGGTCACGCGGGTGCGGATGAACCGGGCGGCCCGTGCGGGCGTCCCTGACTGTCGAGGGGCCGACCTGGGGAGGGACCGTCCGATGCGTCATATGACGTTCCGCGGACCGCGGCTGCCGCGTTCCCGGCGGGGGCAGCGGAGGCTGGTGCAGGCCGTGATGGCCGGGTGCGTGCTCGCGCTGCTTCCGGCGACGTGGATGTACACCGCGGCGGGTGACCGGCTGCGTACGGCGGCGGATGTGCCGCGCACCGATGTGGCCGTGGTGTTCGGTGCCGGGCTGTGGGACGGGGAGCCCTCGCCGTATCTCGCGCACCGGCTGGACGCGGCGGCGAGGCTGTACCGGGAGGGGCGGGTCGAGGTGGTGCTCGTCACCGGGGACAACAGCCGTGCGGACTATGACGAGCCGGACGCGATGCGCGGGTACCTGACGCGGCACGGGGTGCCCGACGGGCGGATCGTCAGCGACTACGCGGGGTTCGACACCTGGGACTCCTGCGTGCGCGCGAAGAAGATTTTCGGAGTGGACGAGGCGGTGCTGATCAGCCAGGGCTTCCACATCCGGCGTGCGGTGGCGCTGTGCGAGGCGGCGGGGGTCACCTCGTACGGGGTCGGGGTGGACGCCGTGCACGACGCGACCTGGTATTACGGGGGCGCCCGGGAGGTCCTCGCCGCCGGGAAGGCCGCTCTGGACGCGGTGTTCCGGCCGGATCCCCGGTTCCTCGGTCCCCGGGAGCCGGGGGTGGAGAGGGCCTTGGCGACAGCCCAAGACCCTCTCCGTTGACCGGGCCGGCGTCAGCGTCCGTGGAAGCGCGGGGGGCGTTTGTCCAGGAACGCCGTCATTCCCTCCTTCTGGTCGTCGGTGGCGAACAGGGCGTGGAAGACGCGGCGTTCGAAGCGGACACCGTCGCGCAGGCCGGTTTCGAGGGCCCGGTCGACACATTCTCGGGCCGCCCTGACCGCCGCGCCGCCGTAGGAGGCGATCGTCGCCGCCGCTTCGAGTGCCTCGGGCAGGACCCGGTCGTCCGGGACCACGCGGGAGACGAGACCGCAGCGTCCAGCCTCCCGCGCGTCCATGGTGCGGCCGGTGAGGACCAGGTCCATCGCCTTCGCCCGGCCGACGAGCCGGGTCAGCCGCTGGGTGCCGCCGATCCCGGGGATCACGCCCAGTTTGATCTCGGGCTGCCCGAAGACGGCCGACTCCCCCGCGACGATCAGATCGCACATCATCGCCAGCTCGCAACCGCCGCCCAGTGCATGACCGTTGACGGCGGCGATCTTCGGGGTGCGGAGGTCCGCGAACTCCTCCCAGGCGGCGAAGTAGTCCTCGGCCGCCATGTCGACGGCCGACTTTCCGGCCATCTCCTTGATGTCGGCGCCCGCCGCGAAGACGGTGTCCGAGCCGGTGACGACGAAACAGCCGACTTCGGGGTCCGCGTCCAACGGGCGTGCGAGGTCGAGGAGTTCGGACAGCAGCTCGGAGTTGAGCGCGTTGCGTACGTGCGGGCGGTGCAGACGTACGGTCACCACCCGGCCGTCGCGCTCCAGCTTCAGGTTGTTCATCGGCCTATCCCTTCTACGAGTCCCAGATCGCGCCGTACGCCGGGATGCCCCGACGTTCCAGGCCGTGGACGACCTGCCAGGTCAGCTTCTTGTTGGAGATGCAGATGACCGCTTCGGCGCCGAAGTCCCGGTGGGCCTCGTGGGCGAGGCGCACCATGTCGGGTTTGCCGTGCCGGGAGGTGTCCCAGATCAGGGCGTCCGGCTGGACGGCGAGGATCTCGTCGACCAGGGCGTCGCCGTAGGTCGCGCGCGGGTCGCGGGTCGCCCAGACCAGCCGGGAGGGCACCTGCGCGGCGAGCAGATGGGGCAGGCAGGGGCCGATGCCGCTGCCGGTGGCGACGTAGACCACCTTCGTGAAGAGGACCTCGATGTTGGCGACGCCGGCCGTGGTGATGCCCTTGACCCACACCCGCTCGGGCAGGTCGTCGATGAACGAGCCGGTCCAGTCGCCCGCCCGGGAGACCGTGAGCCGGAAGCCGGGCTCGCCGGGGGTGGGGACGTTGGCGAAGGAGTGCCATTCCCTCAGCGGGCTGCGGCTGATCGCGGTGGAGGACCCGGCGAAGGGGGTCTCGCCGTGGTCGAAGCGGGCCAGCACCACGTGGGAGGAGGGGCGTTCGAGGTGGACGTCCACCTTGCGCAGCCGCAGCCAGGGCAGGGCCACGCTGAAGGTGATCACGGCGAGCACGCCGACCTCCCAGGGGCCCGGCGACGACAGCAGTGTGTGCGCCCAGAACAGGCCCAGGGCCGTCCAGCCGCCGAAGCGGTGGATCTTCTCGAAGTGGTCGTGGTGGCGGGAGCGGAAGGGCGGCAGGGCGGTGGCGATGACGAGCGCGAGCAGGGCGATCAGCGTCCAGCCGACGGCCATGAGCGGGCCGTTCGGCGTCGTGATCGTCAGCGCCAGGAACCAGGCCGTGCCCGCCAGCGCCCCGCCGACGTGCAGTCCGCCGAAGTGGTACACCTTGCCCAGCGTCCAGCGGACCCGCAGCGGCCAGCTCGTCGGCGCCGAAGTCGCCAGCCGGAACAGCAGGTTGATGACGTACTGCTGGCGTACGACGACGGCGAGGGCGAGGTTGGCGAGGGCCGCGTGTCCGAGGGTGGGCGCGTCGAGCGGCCGGGCGGTCGCCGCGAAGGCTCCGTTGACGAGCAGGACCAGGGCCGCCAGGCGGTGGTAGTGCATCAGGCGGGGGTGCTTGAGCAGGCGGCGGGGAGCGGGCAGGAGCGGCGGGAGCGCGTCGGTGGCCGGGTGGGGCCGGGGCGGGGACGTGGTCATCGTGCCACCGCCACGCGCTCCTCGATCAGGTGCAGCAGCGCCTGTTTGTCGATCTTGCCGCGGTCGGTCTCGGGGAGGAAGGCCAGCGGCAGCACCCGCTCGGGGACGCAGTAGTAGGGCAGGGCCTCCGCGACCGCGCGGCGGGCCGCGTCCGGGTCGACGTCCGCCGGGCAGACGAAGGAGACCAGGGTGCGGGCGTCGCGTTTCAGGGTGACGGCCCGGGTGCAGCCGGCTGCCGACTCCAGGACCGTGGAGACGGAGTCGAGCTCGACGCGGAAGCCGCGCACCTTGACCTGGTCGTCGGTGCGGCCGAGGTGCTCCAGTTCGCCGCCGGGGGTCCAGCGGCCGAGGTCGCGGGTGCGGAACATGCGGCGGCCGCCGCCGAGGAACGGGTCGGGGGCGTAGCGCTCGGCGTTGAGGGCGTCGTCGCCGAGGTAGCCGGCGGAGACGCAGTCGCCGCCGGCCCACATCTCGCCCACCTCGCCGATCGGCAGGGGGCGGCGGTCGGCGTCGAGGACGTAGACCGTGTTGTTGGGGGTGGGTCGCCCGATGGTGAGCAGGGGGGCGGACGGGTCGTGGCGGCTCATCGTGTTGACGATCGTCGTCTCCGTCGGGCCGCAGCCGTTGAAGAAGGCGGCCTGCCGGGCCCACCGGTCGGCCAGCGGACGCGGGCAGGGCTCCCCCGCGACGGCGACCGTGCGCACCCGTGGGCAGGCGGCCGGGTCGAGGCCGGACAGCACGGTCGGGGTCGCGACGAGCACGTCCGCCGTGCGGGCCGCCGCGGCGAGGTCTCTGCCGCGGATGACGAGCGTGCCGCCCTGGGCGAGGCAGCCGAGGATCTCCCAGGCGGCCATGTCGAAGGCGATGTTGAGGAGCTGGGCGACGCGGTCGCCGGGCCGGACGCCGAGACCGCCCGGGGCGGTGAGCAGGAGGTTGGCGACGTTGCGGTGGGTGACCTTCACCCCGTTGGGGCGGCCGGTGGTGCCGGAGGTGAACAGCACGTAGCAGCCGTCGTCGCCGGTGACGCGGACGCGCGGGGCCGGGGCGTACGGCAGCGGCTCGTCGAGCGGGAGCAGCAGATGACCGTCGGGCAGCGGCACGCGGGGGGCGTGCTCGGCGAGCGTGAGGACGACCCGGGTGCGGGCGGTGCGGATGACGTGGGTGAGCTGGGCCGGGGGCGCGAGGCCGATGTCCTGCGGGACGTAGGCGGCGCCGGCCTTGAGGATGCCGAGCAGGCCGACCAGCATCGGGATCGAGCGGCGGACGAACAGGCCGACGTGGTCGCCGGGGCGGACGCCCTCGTGGACCAGCCGGGCGGCGAGGGCGCCGGCGTACCGGTCGAGCTCGCCGTAGGTGACCCGGGCGCCCTGGTGCTCGGCGGCCACGGCGTGCGGGCGGACCGCGGCGTGCCGGGCGACGGCGTGGTGCAGGAGCGGGTCGGGGACGGGGACGGTGGGGCCCCGGCCGTAGTGCCGGAAGAGCCGCTGGTCGTGGGGGGTCAAGTGGCGCAGAGGCATGGTCGGGTGGCCTCCTGGCTGTTTCGGGGTCGGATGGCCGCCCGCGGCGGTGCCGCGGGCGGATGCAGCCGTGAGCGGCGGGCATGCCCGGGTGTCGAAAGCGGTGCGGAGTCGTGCGAGCGCTGCGCGTAGCGAGAGCGTAGTGCGGCTGCTTCAACCCTCAACTAGGTCGGACCGGCCAAGAAAGAAACGCAATGAGCCACATGTGGCGTTTCCGGCCCCAGAGGCAACGTCCGTGCCGGTCGGCGACGACCTGAAGGAGGGCGGGTCTGTCCTTCACCAGGCGGCGGGCTCGCGCCTCACGCGGCCGGGGCGGTGGCGGGGAGGTTGCCGTCCCGGCCGCGTAACAGGGAACCGTCCCGGGCGTAACACGGCCGACGCACGCTGAACGGCATGCAGAGCACCCCGACGCCCACGCACTGCCCGTACTGCGCACTGCAGTGCGGGATGAACCTGACGCCCGCGCCGGACGGAACCGTCGAGGTGAGCGAGCGTGCGGACTTCCCGGTGAACCGGGGCGCGCTGTGCGGCAAGGGCCGTACGGCTCCGGCGGTGCTCGCCCGGAACGTCCGGCTGACCTCTCCGCTGGTCCGCGACGAGGGCGGCACGCTGGTGCCCGCCTCCTGGGACCGGGCGCTGCACCGGATCGCCGCGGAGATCGGCCGCACCCGCGCGGAGCACGGACCGGACGCGGTCGGGGTGTTCGGCGGGGGCGGGCTGACGAACGAGAAGGCGTACACGCTCGGCAAGTTCGCGCGGGTCGTGCTCGGCACGTCCCAGATCGACTACAACGGGCGTTTCTGCATGTCGTCGGCGGCGGCCGCCGGCATCAAGGCGTTCGGCCTCGACCGGGGGCTGCCCTTCCCGCTGGAGGACATCCCGAAGTCCGGCTGCGTGATCCTCGTCGGGTCGAACCTCGCGGAGACCATGCCGCCGTCGCTGCGGTTCTTCACCGAGCTGAAGGAGAACGGCGGGACGCTCATCGTGATCGACCCGCGCCGCACCAAGACCGCCGAGCAGGCGGACCTGCACCTGGCGCCCCGGCCGGGCACGGACCTGGCCCTCGCCCTGGGTCTGTTGCACCTGGTGATCGCCGAGGGGCGGGTGGACGAGGAGTACGTACGCGAGCGCACGGCCGGCTGGGAGGACGCGCGGGCGGCGGCGATGGCGCACTGGCCGGAGTACGTGGAGCGGATCACAGGGGTGTCCGTTCCCCAACTCCGCCAGACCGTACGGCTGTTCTGCGATCCGGAGTCGGCGATGGTGCTCACCGCCCGGGGGCCCGAGCAGCAGTCCAAGGGCACGGACACGGTGGGCGCGTGGATCAACCTGTGCCTGGCGACCGGCCGGGCGGGCCGCCCGCTGTCCGGGTACGGCTGCCTGACCGGGCAGGGCAACGGGCAGGGCGGGCGCGAACACGGGCAGAAGGCCGACCAGTTGCCGGGCTACCGCAAGCTCGACGACCCGGCCGCGCGGGCGCATGTCGCCGAGGTGTGGGGGGTCGACCCGGACAGCCTCCCCGGGCCGGGGCGCAGCGCGTACGAACTGCTGGACGCGCTGGGCGGCGACATCCGGTCGCTGCTGCTGATGGCGTCCAACCCGGTGGTGTCGGCGCCGCGGGCCGCGCACATCGAGGAGCGCATCAGGTCGCTGGACTTCCTGGCGGTCTGCGACGTGGTGCTGTCGGAGACGGCGGCGCTCGCGGACGTGGTCCTGCCGGTCACCCAGTGGGCCGAGGAGACGGGCACGACGACCAACCTGGAGGGCAGGGTCCTGTTGCGGCGACGGGCGATCACCCCGCCCGACGGCGTCCGCAGCGACCTGGAGGTGCTCCACGAACTGGCCGCCCGCCTGGGTGTGGAGAAGGGCTTCCCGACGGACCCGGAGGAGGTCTTCGAGGAACTGCGCCGGGCGTCGGCGGGCGGGGCGGCCGACTACTCGGGGATCACGTACCGCAGGCTGGTGGAGGAGGACGGGGTGTTCTGGCCGTGCCCGGCCGCCGCGGAGCCGGTCGACGCGGGCGACGACCCCGCCCGGGACACACCCACCGCGCACCCCGGCACACCCCGCCTCTTCCTCGACCGCTTCGCCACCCCGGACGGCCGGGCGCGGTTCGTGCCCGTCTCGCACCGGCCGATCGCCGAGGAACCGGACGACGAGTACCCCGTCCTGCTCACCACCGGGCGGGTCGTGGCGCAGTACCAGTCCGGGGCGCAGACCCGGCGCGTGGCGGAGCTGAACGCCGCCGCGCCGGGGCCGTTCGTGGAGCTGCACCCGAGGCTGGCGGCGCGACTGGGGGCGGCCGAGGGGGATCCGGTCGCCGTCGTGTCGCGGCGGGGCCGGGCCGTGGCGCCCGCCAGGATCACGAACGCCATCCGGCCCGACACCGTCTTCATGCCCTTCCACTGGCCGGGTGAGGGCCGCGCCAACACCCTCACCAACCCCGCACTCGACCCGACGTCCCGGATGCCGGAGTTCAAGGCGTGCGCGGTGCGGCTGGAGGCCGTCGAGAGGTAGGAGTCGGCAGAGGTCGGCAGACGTCGGCAGGGGCCGGCAGGGGTCGGCTCACCGCGACCGCCTCCCAGGCCGCCGCCACCGGGTGCCGTCCTCGTCGACGGCGACGTCCCGGGCCTTCGTCTCCCGGGCGGACACCCGGCCCGGGACATGGCAGGTCCTTGACCCGCCGTGCAGGGGGGCGGGGGCGCGAGGGTGCAGAATCGTTCCTGTGACCCTGCCCTTCTTCGTCTACGGCACCCTCCGTCCGGGGGAGGTCAATCACGACCTCCTGCTGCGCGGCCGCACCCGCTCCGAGGAACCGGCCCGGCTCGCGGACGCGGTGCTCTACCAGGGGCCGGGCTATCCGTACGCGGTCGAGGAACCGGGCGGCGGCCCGGTCGGCGGGGAGCTGGTCACCGCCCTGCCGGAGGCGTACGAGGGGCTGCTCGCCGAGCTGGACCGGCTGGAGGAGTACGTGCCGGGTGATCCGCGCAGTCTGTACGTGCGCGTCGAGCGGAAGGCCGTACGGGAGGCCGACGGAGTGGCCGTCCGGGCCTGGGTGTACGTGGCCGCGCCCGCCGTCGCCACGCGGCTGCGGGCCCGTGGGCGGACGATCGCGAGCGGGGACTGGCGGACGCGGGTGTGAGGTGCGCGCCTTGGGAAGCGCGCGGGTGTGGAAGCGCGCGGGTGGGGAGGCGCGCGCGTTCGGGTGTGAGGGAGGCGCGAGCAGGCGGTCGGCATGCCCGAGGCGGGCTCAGCCGCCGTACGGCCGCCTGTGCCGGGCCTCCCGCAACGCCCTCCCCCACCAAGCCAGTTGGTCCAGCATGGTCTTCGCCGCCGCGTTCGGGCCGGACGGGTCGCGCAAGACGCCCCGGTCGTCGAAGGCGGTGCCGGCGTTGTGGAAGGAGACGGTGTCGCGGACGGTCACGGCGTGGAGCTCGGCGAAGACCTGCCGGAGGTGCTCGGCGGCACGCAGACCGCCGGACAGTCCGCCGTAGGAGACGAGGGCGACAGGCTTGGCCTGCCACTCGGTGAAGTGCCAGTCGACGAGGTTCTTCAAGCCTGCCGGGAAGGAGTGGTTGTACTCGGGGGTGAGGATCACGAAGGCGTCCGCGCGGGCCAGTTTCGGGGTGATGCCGGACAGCGCGGCGGTCGCCTCCGGGGTCGGTTCGAGGGACATCGGCAGCGCGGTCTCGGCGACGTCCACGACCTCGGCGACCAGGTCGTCCCGGCCCCGGATGCGACCGAGGAGCCAGTCGGCGACGACGGGGCCGAAGCGGCCGTGCCGGTTGCTGCCCACGACGAGGGCCAGCCGGAGCGGGCCGGTCGTGGTCTGCTGGGCGGCTGAGTCGCTCGAGTCCGTCGTGGTCTGCTGGGCGGCCGAGTCGCTCGAGTCCGTCGCGCTCTGCTGGGCCGCCGAGTCGCTCGAGTCCGTCGCGCTCTGCTGGGCCGCCGAGTCGCTCGAGTCCGTCGCGCTCTGCTGGGCCGCCGAGTCGGTCGAGTCGGTCGTGGTCTGCTGGGCGGTCGAGTCGGTAGCGGTTGTGTTCATGCGGCACAGCCTCGTACCTCAACCATTCTTGAGGTCAAGCGCCGATGCGCACATCCGGGTCACCCGTTCACACGCGCTCCCCGCGCTTTTCCGCAACCCCACCCGCCGAACGCCCGTGACCTGCCGAAACGGGCGGGAGCATGGACCGGCGCCACATCCCCTGACACCCATTCATCCCAATTCTGACGCTTCCTCAGCAAGCGCGGCCGTGTCGCTGCCCGTTACCTCGGTAGGGCAGGCGCACCACCGAACCGCCTCGAAGGGGAGCACCGATGCGACGTACCGCCCGGCCGTTGACCGCCACCGCGTTCGCCGTCGCCGCCGCGGCTCTCGCCGCGGCCCCCGCGCACGGCGCGTCCGCCGATGGCCTGGAGGTGTCCCCGGCCTCGGTCGTGCCCGGCGGTCAGGTCACGGTGCGCACGGCGGCCTGCGGCGACGGCGGCCCGGCGACGGGCGACGCCCGCGCGGTCGGGGCCGGTTCCCTCATCCTGGCACCGGACGCGCACGGGCGGGACGCGACCGGGCGGTTCAGGGTGCCGCCGAGTGCGCAGCCGGGCACGTACGAGATCACCGCGACCTGCTCTCGCAGCGGTCGGAGGATCACCGGGGACCTGGTGGTCACGCTGACGTCGGTGCGCGGTCAGGTGCATCCCCGGGGGAGTGTGAAGACGGGGGTCGGCGGCGCCTTGGGACCCGACCCCGTGCAGACCGCGGCCGGTGTGGCGGCTCTCGCCGTCGCCGCCGCGGGCGGTACCTGGCTCCTGCATCGCCGGGCGAGAGGCGACGGGATCTGACGGACACCCTCCGCTGTCCGTCGCCGGTGCCGCATGTCCCCTCCCCCTCCGGGTCCGACGCCCCTCGCGGCCCGGAGGGGGCACGGGGTGGGGCTCCCGGACCACCGAGGGAGATCAGGAAAGGGGTGGGGTATGCGCAGGTTCCCGCACGGCATCAGGTTCGGCGGCCCGGCCGACGCCGCCATGGCGGCCGTGACGGTGTTCGCCCTGTGCTCGGGGGCGTGGCTGCTGCGCGACGGGGCCGGGACGCACGCCCCGCCGCAGCCGTCCGCCGCGCAGGCCCGGGCCGGGCTGGACGGCCGGGCCGGTGAGCGGCCCGCCGCGCCCGCGCTGCCGCCCTCGCCGCCCGACCGCATCCGCATCCCGGCGATCCGGGTGAACGCGCCGCTGACCGGACTCGGCCTGACGAGGACCGGCAATCTCGACGTACCGCCCGCCGCGGACGAGAACCTCGCCGGCTGGTACGAAGCCGGCACCACCCCCGGCGAGCGGGGCACCGCGATCGTCGCCGGCCACGTCGACACCGCCGACGGGCCCGCCGTCTTCTACCACCTCGGCGCCCTGGCCAAGGGCAGCACGATCGAGGTGGACCGGCGGGACGGCGGCGTCGCGGTGTTCACCGTGGACGCCGTCGAGGTGTACGCCGCGAGGGACTTCCCCGACGAGAAGGTCTACGGCGCCGCCTCCCGGCCCGAGTTGCGGGTCATCACCTGCGGCGGCGGCTGGTCACGCGGCACCGGGTACCAGGGGAACGTCGTCGTCTTCGCGCACCTGACCGGCAGCCGGTGAGGCTCCCAGGACGTTGGCCCTCCCCCAGGCCCCCAGCGGCTCCAGCGCCTCGTTCAGGGACACGCCCCTCGGCGTCAGCGAGTACTCCACGCGGGGCGGCACCTCGTCGTACGCCTCGCGGTGCACCAGGCCGTCGGCCTCCATCTCCCGCAGGTGCGCGGCGAGCACCTTCTCGGTGACGCCCGGCAGCTCGCGGCGCAGCTCCCCGAAGCGGCACGGCCGCTCGTTCAGCGCCCAGAGGATCAGCACCTTCCAAGACTTCGCACCGCTGCTGGTGGACTGGCCGACGGCGATGGCCCCGGCCGTGCACCAGAGCGCCGATCGGATCCAGAACGGCGACTACACCCGCGATGTCGTCTCCAGCCTGGCGATGCAGGTCGCGGGCAACACCACCCTGCTGCGCACGGCCGAGGAGCAGCGGGTCAGCCCGGAGCTGCTGACGCCGTACACGAAGCTGATGGAGCGGCGGCTCGCGCAGGGGCACGGGGACGAGGACGGGACGGGCCTGGTCGAACTGCTGGACCTGCGAAGGGCCTAGGCCAGCCACTGCTCGTAGGCCAGGTTCGCCACCAGGGCGAAGACGACCGTCAGCAGCACGATCCGGACGAAGCCGCTGCCCCGCTTCAGGGCGGTGTGGGCGCCGAGGGTGCCGCCCGCGAGGTTGAAGAGGGCCATCAGGGCGGCCAGTCGCCACAGGACCGCGCCCTGCCAGGCGAAGGTGGCCAGCGCACCGGCGTTGGTGCAGCAGTTGACGACCTTCGCGGTGGCGGAGGCGGTGACGAGGTCGAGGTGGAGAACGGCGGTGAGCGCGAGGACCAGGAAGGTGCCGGTGCCGGGGCCGATCAGACCGTCGTAGAAGCCGATGCCGAGGCCGGCGAGGCCGATCGCGGCGAGGATCCGGCGGCGGGTGGCCGGTCCGGTCGCGGGGGCCGTGCCGAAGGCGGGCCGCAGGATCACGAAGGCGGCGACCCCGAGCAGCACCACCATGATCACCGGCTTGAGGACGTCGGTGCTCATGCCGGCCGCGAAGAACGCCCCGGCGGAGGATCCGGCGAGGGCGGCCAGCCCGATGCGGACGGCGGTGCGGACGTCCACGGGCGCCTTGCGGGCGTAGGTCACGGCCGCGCCCGTGGTGCCGACGATGGCGACGGCCTTGTTGGTGCCCAGCGCGTGCGCGGCGGGTGTGTTCGCCGGCAGTCCGAGCAGCAGCACCGGCAGCAGCAGGAGGCCGCCCCCGCCGACCACGGCGTCGATCCAGCCGGCGGCGAGGGCCGCGACGCAGAGCAGGACGATCACGGTCAGCGATATGTCGGGCATGATCATGACCCTACGCGGGCCGTCGCGACGCCGGTACGACGCACCTCACAGTCCGTCGTCACCGCACTTCAGGAACCCTCACACCCACCGCCCCGCCCCGCTGAGGGCAGCGTTCCCCGCGGGAAACAGAGGTGATGCTGCCGGGTAACACCGGCACCGCAAGGTCGAGGACATGACCTCGAATGAGCGTGTGGTGGTGATCGGCACCGGCCTCGCGGGCGTACGGCTCGCCCGGCGGCTCGGCGAGCTCGGCACGCCCGCGCTGCTGATCGGCGAGGAGGAGCACCGGCCCTACAACCGGGTACTGCTCGCCGAGGTGCTGGCCGGACGGTACAGCCCCGAGGTGATCGCCCTCCCGGCACCGGCCCGGATCATGCGCGGCCGGGTCGTCGGTGTCGACCGCGGACAGCGGACCGTCACCTGCGCCGACGGGACGGTGATCGGATACGACCGGCTCGTTCTCGCGACCGGCTCCAACCCCGTACTGCCGCCGCTGCGCGGGCTGTTCACCGAGCATCACGAACTGCCCGAGGGCGTCCACGCGTTCCGCACCATGGACGACTGCCTGGGCCTGTCGAAGGCGGTCCGGCCGGGGGCCAGGGCCGTCGTGGTCGGCGGCGGGCTCCTCGGGGTCTCCGCGGCCCGGGCGCTCGCACTGCGCGGCGCCCAGGTGGTGCTCGCCCAGCAGTCCGAACGACTGATGGAGCGCCAGCTCGACCCGTCCGCGTCGAAGCTCGTCAAACGGCACCTGACCGACCTCGGCGTCGAGGTGCACACCGAGTGCCGCGTGCGGGACGTGCGCTGCGTGGGCGGCGCGGTCCGCTCCGTGGAGATGGCCGACGGCTACGCGCTCGACGCCGATCTGGTGGTCGTCGCCTGCGGTGTCCGCCCCCGGGCCGGTCTCGCGCAGGCCGCGGGACTCGACGTCCGCAAGGGCGTGGTCGTCGACGACGAGCTGCGCACCTCCGACCCGTACATCCACGCCGTCGGCGACTGTGCCCAGCACGCCGGCGTGCTCTACGGACTCGCCACTCCCGCGCTCGAACAGGCCGACGCGCTCGCCGCGCTGCTGGCCGGTGACACGACCGCCCGGTACACCGGCACCCGGTCACTGACGCGGCTCACGCTCACGGGGCACGACGGTCCCTTCGACCTCGCCGCGTTCGGCGAGACAGAGGCGCTCCCGGGCGACGACGTCGTCCAGCTCGCCGACGCCACCCGCGGCACCTACCGCAAGGTCGTCGTCCGCGACGACCGTCTGGTCGGCGGGGTCCTCGTCGGCGAACTCGGCACCGTCGGCGCGCTCGCCCGCGCCTGGGAGGGAGCAGAGCCGCTCCCCTCCGACGGCGGTCCGCTGCTCCACCTGCTCACCAACGATGGAGGCTCCTGATGACGGCCACCCTGGGGGCGAACCCCACGATCGTGCTCGTCGGCCACGGCATGGTCGGCCAGCGCTTCCTCGAAGCGCTGGCCGAGCGCGGCCTGACCGCCACGCACCGCGTGGTCGTGCTCTGCGAGGAGCCGCGCCCTGCCTACGACCGCGTCCAGCTGACGTCGTACTTCTCGGGCCGGACGCCCGAGGACCTGTCCATGACGGACATGGAGTTCATCAAGGACCACGGCATCGAACTGCACGTGGGCGACCCGGCGGACAGCGTCGACCGGGAGGCCCGCCGGGTCACCGCCCGCTCCGGTCTCGTCGTCGACTACGACGTGCTGGTCCTGGCCACCGGCTCGTACCCCTTCGTGCCGCCGGTCCCGGGCAAGGACGCCGAGGGCTGTTTCGTCTACCGCACGATCGAGGACCTGCTCGCGATCGAGGAGTACGCGAAGAAGGCCCGGGTGGGTGCCGTGGTCGGTGGCGGTCTGCTCGGCCTGGAGGCGGCCGGCGCCCTCAAGGGTCTCGGACTCACCTCGCACATCGTGGAGTTCGCGCCCCGGCTGATGCCCGTCCAGGTGGACGACGGCGGCGGTGCCGCGCTGCTGCGCACCATCGAGGAGATGGGCCTGAGCGTCCACACGGGTGTGGGCACACAGGAGGTGGTGGTCGGTGAGGACGGCTCGGTCACCGGCATGAAGCTGTCCGACGGTTCCGAACTCGCCACCGACCTGGTGGTGTTCTCCGCCGGTGTGCGCCCCCGCGACCAGCTGGCCCGGGACTGCGGTCTGACGGTCGGCGAGCGCGGCGGCATCACGGTCGACGAGCAGTGCCGTACGGTCTCCGACCCGCACGTCTTCGCGATCGGCGAGTGCGCGCTGGCGGCGGACGGCCGGGTGTACGGCCTGGTCGCCCCCGGCTATGAGCAGGCCGAGACGGCGGCGGCCACGATCGCCTCGGACGAGGCGTCCTTCACCGGCGCCGACCTCTCCACCAAGCTGAAGCTGCTCGGCGTGGACGTGGCGTCCTTCGGTGACGCGCACGGCACCGCCGAGGACTGCCTGGACGTCGTCTACTCCGACTCCCGCGCGGGCCTGTACAAGAAGCTGGTCATCGGCCGTGACGGCACGCTGCTGGGCGGCATCCTCGTCGGTGACGCGGAGGCGTACGGCACGCTGAAGGCGTTCACGGGCTCGGTCCCGCCGGTCGCGCCCGAGTCGCTCGTGCTGCCGGCCGGCGCCGGGGAGTCCGTCCGGCTCGGTCCCTCCGCCCTGCCGGACGACGCGATCATCTGCTCCTGCCACAACGTCTCCAAGGGCGCGATCCGCGGCGCGGTCACCGACCACCGGTGCACGACCGTGCCCGAGGTGAAGAAGTGCACCAAGGCCGGCACCGGCTGCGGCTCCTGCGTCAAGGTCCTCGGCCAGCTCGTCAACGCCGAGCTGGAGGCGAGCGGCGTCGAGGTCGACAAGGGCCTGTGCGGCTGCTTCTCGCAGACCCGTGAGGAGCTGTACGAGATCGTTCTCGCCCTGCGCATCAACTCCTACCAGGACCTGCTGGACCGCTACGGCCGTGAGCAGGCCCGGGGCGGTGACGGCTGCGAGGTCTGCAAGCCCACCGTCGGCTCGATCATCGCCTCCCTCGCCCCTGCGATCGGCGCGAGCGGCTATGTCCTGGACGGCGAGCAGGCGGCGCTGCAGGACACCAACGACCACTTCCTGGCCAACCTGCAGAAGAACGGTTCCTACTCGGTCGTGCCGCGCATCCCCGGCGGCGAGATCGCCCCGGAGAAGCTCATCGTGATCGGCGAGATCGCCCGCGACTTCGGCCTCTACACCAAGATCACCGGCGGCCAGCGGATCGATATGTTCGGCGCCCGCGTCGAGCAGCTGCCGCTGATCTGGGCCCGGCTGGTGGACGCCGGTTTCGAGTCCGGCCACGCCTACGGCAAGTCGCTGCGCACGGTGAAGTCCTGCGTCGGGCAGACCTGGTGCCGCTACGGTGTCCAGGACTCCGTCCGGATGGCGATCGACCTGGAGCTGCGCTACCGGGGCCTGCGTTCCCCGCACAAGCTGAAGTCGGCGGTCTCCGGCTGCCAGCGCGAGTGCGCCGAGGCCCAGTCGAAGGACTTCGGCGTCATCGCCACCGCGAGCGGCTGGAACCTCTACGTCGGCGGCAACGGCGGCGCGACCCCCCGTCACGCGGATCTGCTCGCGCAGGATCTGTCGGACGCCGAACTCGTGCGGCTGATCGACCGGTTCCTGATGTTCTACATCCGCACGGCCGACCGCCTGGAGCGCACCTCGACCTGGCTGGAGCGGATCCCCGGCGGCCTGGACCACGTGCGGGACGTCGTCGTGCACGACTCGCTCGGCATCTGCGACGAGCTGGAGCAGCTCATGCGGGCGCATGTCGCGCACTACCGCGACGAGTGGGCCGAGACCGTCAACGACCCCGAGAAGCTCGCCCGGTTCGTGTCCTTCGTGAACGCCCCGGACACCCCGGACCCGGTCGTCGCCTTCGTGCCCGAGCGCGACCAGATGAAGCCCGACCTGCCGCTGCTGTCCATCGGCATGCGACCCGCCGCTGACGTACTGGAAGGAAGCGCCCAGCGATGACCCTGGCACCCGAGACCACTGATCTGAAGGTCGAACTCGCTCTGGACGGCGACTGGTTCGCGGTCTGCGACCTGAGCATGCTGCTCCCGGGCCGCGGGGTGGCGGCACTGCTGCCGGACGGCCGGCAGGCGGCGATCTTCCGGGACCGCTCCGGTGAGCTGTTCGGCGTCGACAACCGCGACCCGTTCACCGGCGCGGCGGTCCTCTCCCGCGGCCTGACCGGCACCCACCAGGGCCGCCCCTTCGTGGCCTCCCCCCTCCTGAAGCAGCGCTTCGACCTGATGTCCGGCCAGTGCCTGGACGACGAGACGGTACGGGTGACGGCCTACGAGGTGCGCGCGGCGTAGGGAGACCGGGCCTGAGAAACCGGCGTGCGAACACCCCTCTCCGGAGGGGTGTTTCGCCGTGCGCCGGGCGGAACTCGGGAGACGGCGTTCAACGCGGAGGCCGGTCGTCGCCTCAGCACGGTAACCGTGTATTCGCCTTCCGCGGTGACCATGTCGGCGCCTTCAGCGCGGGGACCATGTCGGCGCGCACAGGAGGTGTCCATGTCGTCGAGCTCAGCGCGGCGGCCGAGTCGTCGCGGGTGAGTGCCGGGGCGTCGGGGAGCGGGGCGCGTCGGCGGCGCGTTCGCAGTGCGGCCAGTCACCGAAGTCGCGGTCACGGCTCCACAGCTTCCGGGCCGCCTGGATGTTCCACTCCGGGTCCAGCGCCTCGCGCGGTGTGCCGCCCAGCTCGCGCAGCCGGGCGTCGGAGATCTGGAACACTCCCCAGTTCCGGGTGCCGTTGGTGTTGGGGAGGATGTGCAGCGGGTCGAGGAAGGACTGGCAGTCGGCGATGGCCACCGCCTTGTCCGGCACCTCGGGGAACACCTCCCGGACCCGTTGCCGTACCTTCCGCGGCGACCACACGTCCATCCGGACGCGCGAGGTGTACAGCGCCTTCTTCGTCGGCTCCCCGACGACTCCGTTGGGCTGGAGTCCGGCGAGCACCTGGAAGGCGGTGACGCGGCGCAGGGTCTGCGGCCCGAAGTTCCCGTCCACGCCGATGTCCGCGCCCTTGGCGTGCAGCAGGCGCTGCACCTCGCGCACGCACCCGTCGTGCTCACCCATCGCGATCACGGGCGGGCAGTTGACCGAGAACAACGGCCGGTCATCGCCGGTGCCCCGCCCGCCGCCGACGGGTGCCCGGCCGTTCGACAGCGCCCAGGCGCAGACGCTGACGGCGGCGATGAGCGCGGCCGTGACGACGGAGGTGCGCAGCCGGCGTCGGCGTGACCATCCGGCGGGGCGGGGGCGCGGCGCGGCGTCCGACTCCCCGACCGGGTCCGCACCCGGCTCCCCTGCCCGGTCCCGGCCCGGCTCCCCCGCCCGGTCCGCACCCGGCTCCCCCGCCCGGTCCCGGCCTGGCTCCCCCGCCCGGTTCGGGCCCGGATTCCCGGCCGGGTCGGGCGCCGGATTCCCCGCCCGGTCCCGGCCTGGCTCCCCCGCCCGGTTCGGGCCCGGATTCCCGGCCGGGTCGGGCGCCGGATTCCCGGCCGGGTCGGCGGCCGGACTCGCGGCCGGATTCGTGTCTTCGATCGGCTCCGCCGTTTCGTCGTCCGGTGTGTGTTCCTCGGCTTCCCCCGCACCGGCCGCTGCCGCCCGCGCCGCGTCCGCCAGCGCCCACAGGCGGTGCAGGGTGCGCAGTTCTTCCGGAGTCGCGCCGCAGACCGTGGCCAGCCGGTGCGCGCTCCCGTAGTCCTGCGGCACCGACGTGCCCCGGCAGTAGCGGTGCAACGTCGAACCGGCCAGCCCGGACTTCCTGGCGAGGGCCTCGTAGCTCAGCCCGGACCGGCTCTTCAGCGAACGCAGGAGCGCGGCGAACCGCTCCGTTTCTGGGCACGCGGACAAGGCCTCTCCCCCTCGGAATCCCCAACAGAACGCTGGTCGGGCGTCTTGTGCCGACACTGTGCCACCAAAGGCGTCCCATGGCCGTCCCAACGGTGTCGGAACGCGCCAGGCGGGCGCCCCGACGCCGTCCCGGCATCCCAGCAGGCCCTTTCGTCCTTGCCCGGCCCGGTCGTGCCTTGCCAGCGTCGGGCCGTCCGCTTCACCGTCCCCACGACCTCCGAGGAGACCAAGCCCATGCGCCTTTCCGTACGCCGGAACTCTCGTACGAACTCGCTGCTCGCGGTTCTCACCGTCAGCGCCGCCGCCGTCACCGCCCTGGCCGTGCCGAGCTCCGCGTCGGCGGCCCCGGCCGCGCCCGCCGCGGTGGACTGCGCGTCCGGGCACGTCTGTTTCTGGACCGGCGCCAACTTCACCGGCAGCAAGTGCGCGTGGGATGTGGCCGACCCCGACTGGCGGAACGGTGCCATCAGGTGCTCCTGGGCCGCCACGACCAACGTGAAGTCCGTGTGGAACGCCGGCACCAGCAGCTCCAGCGGTGTCGCGTACTACCGGGGCGCCGACTACTCCGACCGCGTCGGCTGCACCCGCCAGCAGCACGGCGGCAACCTGGCCGGTACGTACAAGGTCCGCTCCCACCGGTGGATCTCGGGCAGCTGCGGCTGACCCGGCCCCCGCACGAACGCGGTGGCGTGCACACCCGCTCGGGTGCGCACGCCACCGCGGCATGTCCGGCCGGGCGTCCACCTGCTCTCCAACGCCTCGCGGGCGTCCCCGTCGGACAGCACCGTCACGATCGAGCTGCGGCTGCCGGCGTTGCGCGACAGCCGCCCCCGGCCGGGTCGATCCGCACGTCACCGACGAGGGCCCGGGCATGACGGAGGAGCAGCGGGCCCGCGCGGGCCGGGCGGGGACCGTCCGAGGAAGCCGAGACGGGGGTTCCGGCGCTGCCCGCGGGGCGGTGACGGGCCATGGAGGATGGACGGCACAGGCGGCACAGGCGACACAGGCGGCACAGGCAGCACAGGCGGCACAGGCAGCACACAGCATGCCGCCCCCCGGCCATGAATTGTCCATGCCCCGTCAATCCAGTCCCCTTAGCGTCCTTTCCGCCTCCCCCACGCACGACCCTGCCGTCGACCGGCGGCGGGGCGGTACGGCACCTCTTGGAGTGAGAGTGGAACGTCGTAGCCTCCTGCGTGCGGCCGTCCTCGGCGGCACGTCGGCCGCTCTGGGCGGAACCCTGTGGCGCGGGGCCGCGTACGCGGCCCCGGCCCAGCCCGGCACCGGCCCCTACGGCCCGCCGGGTTCCCCGGACGCCAACGGCATCAGACTCCCCGGCGGCTTCACGAGCCGGGTCATCGCCCGGTCCGGCCGACCGGTCGGCAGCACGTCGTACACCTGGCACAACGCCCCGGACGGCGGCGCCTGCTACGCCGACGGCACGGGCTGGATCTACGTCTCCAACTCCGAGATCAACCCCTCGGGCGGCGCGAGCGCGGTGCGGTTCTCCTCGACCGGCACGATCACCGGCGCGTACCGCATCCTGTCCAACACGCGGCAGAACTGCGCCGGCGGCAAGACGCCGTGGAACACCTGGCTGTCCTGCGAGGAGGTGGACCGGGGCTACGTCTACGAGACGGACCCCTGGGGCGCGAAGGCGGCGGTGCGCCGCGACGCCATGGGCCGCTTCAAGCACGAGGCGGCGGCGGCCGACCCGGTCCGCCAGGTCGTCTACCTGACCGAGGACGTCACCGACGGCTGCTTCTACCGCTTCCGCCCGACGACCTGGGGCGACCTGTCCTCCGGCACGCTGGAGGTCCTTGTGGCCGGCAGCGGCACCAGCGGCCCGGTCACCTGGGCCCGCGTCCCCGACCCCTCCGGCGCGACCGCCACCCGCCGCCAGGTCTCCGGCGCCAAGCGCTTCAACGGCGGTGAGGGCTGCTACTACGCGAACGACACCTGCTGGTTCACCACCAAGGGCGACAACCGCGTCTGGCAGTACAACGCCGCCGCCCAGACCGTCGAACTCGCCTACGACGACTCCCTGGTGACGAGCGGCACGGCTCCGCTCACGGGCGTCGACAACGTCACCGGCTCCGCCTCCGGCGACCTCTTCGTCGCCGAGGACGGCGGCACCATGGAGATCTGTGTCATCACCCCCGCCGACGTGGTCGCCCCCTTCCTGCGCGTCGATGGCCAGTCCGGCTCGGAGATCACGGGCCCGGCCTTCTCCCCGGACGGCACCCGCCTGTATTTCTCCAGCCAGCGAGGCACGAGCGGTTCGTCCTCGGGCGGCATCACGTACGAGGTGACGGGGCCGTTCCGCTCGTAGCCACCCGATCGGGCTTCACACCAGCATCACAGATTGGTCACCTCTCCCGCACGCGGGGCCGCCCGGCTCTACGGTCATCCCCTCACGTATCAGCCCTGGGGGGATGACCATGAGCAATCCGCACACCGGCCCGCACACCACCCCGTACCCCGCACCGCCCCCGCAGCGGCCCGGCGGACCGGCGCCCCGCTGGGCCAGGAAGCGCTACGCGCTGCCCGCGCTCGGGCTGGCCCTGTTCATCGGCATCGGCATGGGCGCGAGCGGCGGGGAGACCGCGAACGACGCGAAGCCCGCGTCCGCCGAGCCACGGCCGACCGTCACCGTCACCGCGACGGCGACCACCACCGCGACGCCGCCCGCGAAGGAGCCTGAGCCCGCTCCCACCGTCACCGCCACGAAGACCGTCAAGGTCACCACCACGGTCACCGCGCAGCCGGCAGCGGGCGGCGGGGCCGACGACAGCGGCTCGGAGGGCGGCGGGGACGTCTACTACGCCAACTGCAGCGCCGTGCGCGCCGCGGGCGCCGCCCCCATCTACCGGGGTGAGCCCGGGTACGCCTCCCGTCTGGACCGGGACGGTGACGGGGTCGCGTGCGACACCTGAGCCCGATGCGCCGGTGACCATCGGCGTGTCCGGCCGTTCCACCGTTCGGGCAGCTCGCTCCGGGCTGCCCGGCCGACGGAAGGAACACCACCGTGGACACGACCGTGCCCGCCCCGAACGCGCCGCGTGTGCTGCCCCGTGCCGAGTGGGTCAGGACACTGCCGCAGACCATCGTCGCCTCCTGTGTCCTGCTGCTCGACGCCGAGGACCGGATCCTGCTGCTGCGCTACGCCGGGGGCCAGCCCGCGGCGGGGCTCTGGGGACTGCCGGGCGGCATGCTCGACCCCGGCGAGGACCCCGTCGGTGCCGCGCGCCGGGAGCTGCACGAGGAGACCGGCATCGCCCTCCGGGGGGACCTGCGGTTCATCGGGTACGACCACCGGGCCGATGTGCTGGGCACCGGGCCGGTGCTCGACTTCTACTTCCACGGCGGCCGGCTCCCGGCCGGGCAGCCCGTCCAGCGCAGCCCGGAGCACGACCAGCACGGCCTCTTCGCCCTCGCCGACCTGGAAGCCACCCCGCTGGCGACCCGGCTGCCGACCCTCGGCGCCCTGCTGACCGCGGCCCGGACCGGCACCGTCGTATGCCTGCGCGACGGCCTGCCGCGGTAAGCGTTCCTCAGGCATTCCTCAGGCGTTCCCCAGGCCCTGGACGGAACGCGCGAGAGCGGGGCGGCACCTCCGCACAAGGTGCGCCCCGCTCTTCTTCGTGCGCCGGAGCCGCCGCGATCGGTGAGGGTCGGGGACCGTCGACGGCTCCGGGTTCTCCGGCCCGGGCCGGCCCTGTCGTGTGGATCGTCCCGGCGTCGCGGGACCGGGTCGGCTGAAAGGGAGCCGAGCCGCACAGCCGGGCCGACCCGGACGGCAGGACCTACCGGTGGTCGCTGCCCTGGGACTGGACCGCCGCCCGGCCCGCTTCCAGTCGGGCGACCGGGATGCGGAACGGGGAGCAGGAGACGTAGTCGAGTCCGACCTCGTGGAAGAAGTGGACCGACTCGGGGTCGCCGCCGTGCTCGCCGCAGACGCCGAGCTTGAGGTCGGGGCGGGTCTCGCGGCCGGCCTTGGCGGCCAGCTTCACGAGGGAGCCGACCCCGTCCTTGTCGATCGTCTCGAACGGGGAGACACCGAAGATGCCCTTCTCCAGGTAGGCGGTGAAGAAGCTCGCCTCCACGTCGTCCCGGGAGAAGCCCCACACCGTCTGGGTCAGGTCGTTCGTGCCGAAGGAGAAGAACTGCGCGGCCTCGGCGATCTGGCCGGCGGTCAGCGCGGCGCGCGGCAGCTCGATCATCGTGCCGATGGACAGCTTCAGCTGGGCGCCCGAGGCCGCCTCGACCTCCGCGATGACCTGGTCGGCCTCCTCGCGCACGATCTCCAGCTCCTGGACCGTGCCGACGAGCGGGATCATGATCTCGGCGCGCGGGTCGCCCTTGGCGGCCTTGCGCTCGGCCGCCGCCTCCGCGATGGCCCGCACCTGCATGGTGAACAGGCCGGGGATGACCAGACCGAGACGGACACCGCGCAGACCCAGCATCGGGTTCTGCTCGTGCAGGCGGTGGACCGCCTGGAGCAGGCGCAGCTCGTTCTCGTGCGGCTCCTGGCGGGACTCGGCGAGCGCGACGCGGACGGACAGCTCGGTGATGTCGGGCAGGAACTCGTGCAGCGGCGGGTCCAGGAGGCGAACGGTGACCGGCAGGCCGTCCATCGACTCGAACAGCTGGACGAAGTCCTGCTTCTGGAGCGGGAGCAGCTGCTTGAGGGACTCCTCGCGCTCGGCGTCCGTGTCGGCCAGGATCAGCCGCTCCACCAGCTCGCGCCGATCGCCGAGGAACATGTGCTCGGTGCGGCACAGGCCGATGCCCTGGGCGCCGAAGCGGCGGGCGCGCAGCGCGTCCTCGGCGTTGTCGGCGTTGGCGCGCACGCGCAGGCGGCGCTTGCGGTCGGCGAAGGCCATCATCCGGTGGACGGCCTCGACCAGCTCGTCGGCGTCGTCGGCACCGGGGTGCATCCGGCCCTCGAAGTACTCCACGACCGGGGAGGGCACGACCGGGACCTCGCCGAGGTAGACCTTGCCCGAGGAGCCGTCGATGGAGACGACGTCGCCCTCCTCGACGACGTGCCCGCCCGGCACGGTCATCCGGCGGCGCTTGGTGTCGACCTCCAGCTCCTCGGCACCGCAGACACAGGTCTTGCCCATGCCGCGGGCCACGACGGCCGCGTGGGAGGTCTTGCCGCCGCGGGAGGTCAGGATGCCCTCGGCGGCGATCATGCCGTCGAGGTCGTCGGGGTTGGTCTCGCGGCGGATCAGGATGACCTTCTCGCCCGAGCGGGACCACTTCACGGCCGTGTAGGAGTCGAAGACGGCCTTGCCGACGGCCGCGCCCGGGGAGGCGGCGATGCCCCGGCCGACCTGCTGGACCTTCGCGTCCTCGTCGAAGCGCGGGAACATCAGCTGGGCGAGCTGGGCGCCGTTGACGCGGGTGAGCGCCTCGGCCTCGTCGATCAGGCCCTGGTCCACCAGCTGCGTCGCGATGCGGAAGGCCGCGCCCGCGGTGCGCTTGCCGACGCGGGTCTGGAGCATCCACAGCACACCGCGCTCGATGGTGAACTCGATGTCGCAGAGATCCTTGTAGTGGTTCTCCAGCGTCTCCATGATCTGCATCAGCTGGTCGTACGAGTTCTTGTCGATCGACTCCAGCTCGGCGAGCGGCACGGTGTTGCGGATGCCCGCGACGACGTCCTCGCCCTGCGCGTTCTGGAGGTAGTCGCCGTAGACGCCCTGGTGGCCGGAGGCGGGGTCGCGGGTGAAGGCGACGCCGGTGCCGGAATCGGGGCCGAGGTTGCCGAAGACCATGGAGCAGACGTTGACGGCCGTGCCCAGGTCGTGCGGGATGCGCTCCTGGCGGCGGTAGAGCTTGGCCCGGTCGGTGTTCCAGGAGTCGAAGACGGCGTGGATGGCGAGGTCCATCTGCTCGCGCGGGTCCTGCGGGAAGTCCCGGCCGGCCTCGGTCTTGACGATCTTCTTGAACTTGGTGACGAGCTTCTTGAGGTCGGCGGCCTCCAGCTCGGTGTCGACCGTGACCTTCTTGGCCGCCTTGGCCGCCTCCAGCGCGTCCTCGAACAGCTCGCCGTCGACGCCCAGGACGGTCTTGCCGAACATCTGGATGAGGCGGCGGTAGGAGTCCCACGCGAAGCGGTCGTCGCCGGCCTGCTTGGCCAGGCCCTGCACCGACTTGTCGGAGAGGCCGATGTTGAGGACGGTGTCCATCATGCCGGGCATGGAGAACTTGGCACCCGAGCGCACCGACACCAGCAGCGGGTCGTCGGCCTGGCCGAGCTTCTTGCCCATGCGGGCCTCGAGCGCGTCGAGGTGTGCACTCACCTCGTCACGCAGTGCCGCCGGCTCCTCGCCGCTGTCCAGGTAGACCTTGCAGGCCTCGGTGGTGATCGTGAAGCCGGGAGGGACCGGAAGGCCCAGGTTCGTCATCTCCGCGAGGTTCGCACCCTTGCCGCCGAGGAGGTCCTTGAGGTCCTTGTTGCCCTCGGTGAAGTCGTAGACGAACTTCACGCCCTCAACGCTGGTGCCGTGCTCAGCTACGTGGGGATCTTTGTTTTCCGACACGGGTCTCGACTCCTCGAGGACGCGGTGGCTGCCCTGACGGCGAGGAACATACCCAGATCAAAGGCGTCTGGGTACGTCCATGCGCGCGTCATGTGCCTGTAACCACTCGTCCGCCAGCGGATCGAAAGTCAAAGCTCGGCAAGCGATCACGGGCATATGTTTTCACTTCTTGAACGCAATACCCTCCTCGACCCTCGCCGAACGCTCATATGAGCAGGGTTTCCGCCCGTTTGATTTCGCTCGATGAACGATCAAACGGTGGCACTCAGTGCCACCCCTTGGAGAAGTGCAGTCGCCCATGATCCGCTCATCTGAGCGCAACCCTTATCAGGGGTGGCGAGAATCACGCTGCCACAGCCGACGGAATTTCACCATGCGGACGCGTCCCAGGGACCGAAACCCGGTTGTCACACCCCGAGCGCGCGCAGCCGCTCCTCGACCCGCTCGGGCGCGTAGAGGTGCTCCACGACCATGGCACCGGCCCCCACCAGCGCGGCCCGCTCGCCCAGCCGTGCGGTCACGACGTCCAGGTGCGCCGTGGAGCGGGGCAGGGCCCGCTGGTACAGCAGTTCGCGCACGCCCGTCAGGAAGGGAGTTCCGGCCAGATCCCCGGCGATCATCAGCACGCCGGGGTTGAGCAGCGTCACGACGGTGGCGAGGACGTCCCCCACCCGGCGCCCGGCCTCCCGGGCGAGTCCGATCGCGTCGGGGTGCCCGGACGCCAGCAGATCGCGCACGTCCGAGCCGGAGGCCGCCGGCACCCCGGCCTCCGCCAGCCGCCGCGCCACCGCGCCACCGCTGGCGACGGCGGCCAGACAGCCGTACGCACCGCACCGGCACAGCGCCTCGGCGCCCTCCGGCACCCGGATGTGCCCGATGTCGCCGGCGCCGCCGTCGATGCCCCGGAACACCGATCCGTCCACCACGACCCCGGCGCCGATGCCGGTGGAGACCTTCACCAGCACGAAGGCCGAGCAGTCCGGGTAACCGGTGCGCTGTTCGCCGTACGCCATGAGGTTGGCGTCGTTGTCCACCAGTACGGGCACCCCGGCGGTGCCCGCGTGCTCGGTGAGCGCCCGGGCCAGCCGGCCCCTTATGTCGTAGCCGTCCCAGCCGGGCATGATCGGCGGCTGGACGACACGGCCGGTCTCGGTGTCGACCGGGCCGGGCACCGCCAGCCCGACCCCGCAGACCGCCTCGGCCCCGCGCCCGGTCTTCTCCACCAACTCGGCGCACCAGCGGCCGAGTTCACCGAGCACCGCGTCGGGTCCGTCCTCGACGGCCAGGGTGCCGGAGTGCTCGGCGAGGATCTCGCCGCTCAGGGACAGCACGGCCGCGCGCGCGTGCCGGGTGTCGAGGTCCGCGGCGAGGACCACCGCGTGCTCGTCGTCGAACTCCAGGGTGATGGAGGGCCGCCCGCCCAGCGGGGAGTCCACCGGCCCGCCGGCGCCCTCGCGCAACCAGCCCGCGCGGAAGAGCCGGTCCAGCCGCTGCCCGACGGTGGCCCGGGACAGTCCGGTCACCTGTTGCAGCGCACCCCGGGTCACGGCGCGGCGACTGCGCACCAGTTCGAGCAGATCACCCGCGCTTGCCTGAACGCGTCCCGTCATGCGCACCCCCTTGTGTTTCCCAACTCTGCATTACATATTGGGTTTTGCGTGTTAAATAGACGTAACCCTACGGTAGCCCCTGCCGATCCCGGCCAGAGGTACGTCTTTGGGAGAGCCCCGAGTGGACCGCATCGCCCAGCTCAGCACGCGTCCCGCGGGGCGCGACATCGCATACGATCCGGCCGCCGCGCCGCCGTCCCTCCAGGCCAGGGCCACACAGGTCCTGGAGGGCAACTGGACGGGCACGTCCACCGTGCCCTCGCGCGGCCTGTATCCGCACCAGTGGTCGTGGGACTCGGCGTTCATCGCGATCGGCCTGCGGCACCTGTCACCGTTACGGGCCCAGACGGAACTGGAGACGCTGCTGGCGGCCCAGTGGGCGGACGGGCGCGTCCCGCACATCGTCTTCAACCCCTCCGTCCCCCACGACGCCTACTTCCCGAGCCCCGACTTCTGGCGCTCCTCGGCCGCCGGGCGCGCCGCGGGCGCCCCGCGCACCGTACAGACCTCCGGGATCGTGCAGCCACCGGTGCACGCGCTGGCCGCGTGGCTGGTGCACCTCGCCGACCCGGGCCTGTCCCGGGCGCGCGGCTTCCTCACCCGGGTGTACCCACGGCTGGCCGCCTGGCACGGATACCTCCTGCACCGGCGCGACCTCGGCGGAGGCGGACTGGTGTCCGTGGTGCACCCCTGGGAACAGGGCATGGACAACAGCCCCTGCTGGGACCGCCCGCTGTCCCGGGTCACTCCCGCCCCGGCCCGCTCCTTCCGCCGTGCCGACCTCGGCCACGGCACCCCCGAGGACCGGCCGACGGATCTGGACTACGGGCGGTACGTGCGGCTGGCGGCCGACTACCGGGACCGCGGATACGGCGACGGTGGAATCAGCGGGGCGGCCCGCAGCGCCACGGTTGAGGGCGGCGGTGGGAGACGGGCGGGAGAGTTCGCCGTGGAGGACCCGGCGTTCAACGCCCTGCTCATCGCCTCCGAGTACGCCCTGGCCCACATCGCCCACGAGCTGGGGGTGGCCGGCTCGGCCCGGCAGGCCCGCGCGGAACGCCTGACGGCGGCCCTGACGGAGCGACTGTGGGAGCCGGCGGCGGGGATGTTCCTGTGCCGGGACGTGCGCGCCGGGGAGCTGATCCCCGGGCGGGGGGTCTCCGGGCTGGTCCCCCTGCTGCTGCCGGCGCTGCCGCGCGACCTCGTGGCCACCCTGGTCCGCACGGTCTGCGGCCCGCACTTCGGCCTCGGCGGCACGACCCGCATGGTCCCGAGCTACGACCTGCTCGGCGAGGCCTTCGACCCGCACCGCTACTGGCGCGGCCCGGCCTGGTTCAACACCAACTGGCTGCTGGAGCGCGGGCTGCGGCTGCACGGCGAGCGGGGCCGGGCCGACGCCCTGCGCAGAGGCATGCTGCACACCGCCGGCGCCTCCGGTTTCGCGGAGTACGTCGACCCGTACACGGCACAGGCCTGCGGCGTCACCGGCTTCGGCTGGACCGCCGCGCTCACGCTCGACCTGCTGTACGACCGGCCCGCACGGGGCAGGAACGGCCTCACGGCGACCAAGGGAGGGGACGGGGAATGACGGACCGGCATCATCTGCTCGTGCACGGCCGGACGTTCGCCGCCGTCGGCGACCGCGGCGACATCAGCGGCTACCGGGGCGGCAGCGCCCCGGACGGCATGTTCGTACGGGACGCCCGGCATCTGAGCCGGTGGCAGCTCACCGTCGACGGGGCGGTGCCCGACACACTGTCACCGGTGGCCGACGGGGACACCGCGCGCTGTGTGCTCGTCCCGCGCGGCGGCCGCGACGAACCCCCCGCGTACACGCTCTTTCGCGAACAGGCCGTCGGAGACTCCTCTTTCGTGGAGTCGCTGCGCGTCACCAGCAACCGCCCGGTGCCGACGACGGTCCACCTCGCGGTCACCGCCGACGCCGACTTCACCGACCAGTTCGAACTGCGCTCCGACCACCGCACCTACACGAAGGCGGGCGCCGTCCGCTCCCGCCAGGTGCTCAGCCACGGTGTGGAGTTCACCTACCGGCGCGGTGAGTGGTGTTCCGTCACGACCGTGACGGCCGACCCCCGGCCGGACGCCGTGGAGGAGACCGGCACCGGCGCCCGGCGCCTGGCGTGGACCCTCGACCTGGAACCGCACGGCACCACCGAGCTGACCCTGCGGGTCATGGCCCGCCCGCACGGCGACCGGCGCGCCCTGCGCGTACCCCGCTCCCCTGCCGCCGCCCAGGAGCAACTCCGCCTGAGGGAAAGTGAGTTCGTCCGGAACGTGGCGGTCCCGAGCGGCTGGCCCGAGCTGGCCGCGGCCTGCACCCGGGGGCTCGCCGACCTCGCCGCCCTTCAGGTCCCGGCGACCGGCCCGGACGGCGAGGACCTGCGCGTCCCGGCGGCCGGCGCCCCCTGGTTCCTGACCCTGCTGGGCCGGGACGCCCTGCTGACCTCGCTGTTCGCCCTGCCCTACCGGCCGGGCCCGGCCGCCGCCACCCTGCCCGCGCTCGCCGCCACCCAGGCCGCCGGGACCGGTGCCGACGGCATCGCCCAGCCCGGCAAGATCGTGCACGAGGTGCGACACGGCGAACTGGCCCACTTCGGCCAGGTCCCCTACGGCCGCTACTACGGCTCGGTCGACGCCACTCCGCTCTTCCTCGTGCTGCTCGGCGCCTACACCGAGCACACCGGGGACACCGCCCTGGCCCGCCGCCTCGAATCCCACGCCCGGGCGGCCATCTCCTGGATGCTCGACCACGGCGGCCTCACCTCGCGCGGCTACCTCGTCTACCGGGCCGACCAGGGCGGCCTCGCCAACCAGAACTGGAAGGACTCCCCCGGTGCCATCTGCTCCGCCGAAGGCACCCGCCCGCACGGCCCGGTGACGGCCGCCGGCGCCCAGGGCTACGCCTACGACGCCCTGCGCCGCACGGCGGGGCTCGCCCGCACGGTGTGGCAGGACACGACCTACGCGCACCTGCTGGAACAGGCGGCCGGTGACCTGCGCGAGCGTTTCCAGCGGGACTTCTGGATGCCGGAGCACTCCTTCCCGGCCCTCGCGCTGGACGGCCGGGGTCGTCAGGTCGACGCGCTGGCCTCGGACGCCGGGCATCTGCTGTGGTCGGGGCTGCTGGACAAGGAGTACGGCGAACTCGTCGGCCGGCGGCTCCTCGAAGCGGACTTCTTCTCCGGCTGGGGCGTGCGCACTCTCGCGGCCGGGCAGCCGGCCTACCACCCGCTCTCCTACCACCGCGGCTCGGTCTGGCCGCACGACAACGCGCTGATCGCACTGGGCCTGGCCCGCTACGGACTGCACGACGAGGCACGCGCGATCGCCCGCGGCCTGGTCGACGCGGCGGGCGCGACCGGGCACCGGCTCCCGGAGGTCCTCGCGGGCTACGGCCGCGACACGCACCCGGAGCCGGTGCCGTACCCGCACGCGTGCGTACGCGAATCGCGGTCGGCGTCGGCCCCGTTGGCGCTGCTCACGGCGGTCGGCGTGGTCTGAGGCCCGGTGGGGCCGGGGCCTGTCGTCCGGGTCAGGTCGCGGGGAGACGGCGGCATCCTCACCATGCCGGTGAGCGGGGTCCGCGTGCGGGCCGCGGCGAGGCGGAGGAGGGCGTCGACGCGGAGCGCCGGCAACCGACGACGACGCCGCGGACCCGCGCGCCGGACCCCGCGTGCGCGACCTGACCCGGACGGCGAACCCCGGCGTTTGCCGGGTGTTTGCCGAGTGTCGGCCCGGCAGGCTGAACAGACCCGGTGGACACCCCGTACGGAACGGTGGCGGACCCGGCCCCCCATCCGGGTCCGCCCCCCTCACCGGTCTTCGTACGGGAAGGACCTCCGGGTGCCTGTCTTCACGCGCTTCCACCAGTCGTCGCGGCCGGGCGACGACATGCCCGGGGACGGGGCTGCCGGGCCCGAGCCGGAGCGTGACGCGGAGGCCGCGACGGCCGCGGAGGAAGCGGAGCGTACCGGCGCCGGGAGCCGCCTCGCCCGTCTGCGGGACTGGCGCACCCGGCACCCCCGGGCGGCCCGCACACTCCGCCTGACCACCACCGCCCTCGCCGCCGCCCTGGTCCTCGGGGCCCTGCTGCTGCCCAACACCCTCCCCGCGCTGAAAGCGGTCAGCTTCGCGCGCATCCCGGCGGAGGCGGTCCTCGGGGCCGTCGTGGTGCTCGCGTTGCCGCGTCGGCCACGGCTGGCCGCGGCGGTGCTGTACGGGCTCGGCCTCACCGTGCTGACCACGGTGAACCTGCTCGACATGGGGTTCAACGAGTACCTGGGCCGCGGCTTCAACGCCGCGCTCGACTGGGACCTGCTGCCCGACGCGCAGGCGTACGTCAGGGACACGCTGGGCGGGGGTGTCGCGACCGCGGCCGCCGTCGGCGCCGTGGTGCTCGTCCTGCTCGTGGCGGCCGTGATGGTCGCGGCGGCGGTCCGGCTCGCGAACGTGCTGGCCCGCCACCGGGTGCGGGCGTCCAAGGGCGCCCTGATCGCGGGCACCGTCTGGGTCACCTGCTCCGCGCTGGGGCTCACGCTGTCCGGCGGTCCGATCGCCTCCGAGCGCGGGGCCGGGGCGCTCAAGGTGCACGCGCAGCGGACGGTGGAGTCGCTGCGGGACGAGGCCGCGTTCGTCAAGCAGTCGAAGGCGGACACCTTCGGCAACACCCCGCCCGCCGAACTCCTGCCGGACCTGCGGGGCAAGGACGTGATCTTCACGTTCATCGAGAGCTACGGCCGCAGCGCGATCGAGGACCCGGCCATGGCACCCGGCGTCGTCCGGACCCTCGACACGAGCACCGGGGCCCTGGAGAAGGCCGGTTTCGCGGCCCGCAGCGGCTGGCTGACCTCGGCGACGTACGGCGGCAGCAGCTGGCTCGGCCACTCCACGACCATGTCCGGCCTGTGGATCGACAACCAGCGGCGCTACCGCACGGTCACCGCCGGCGACCACCTCACCCTGACCAAGGCGTTCCAGAAGACCGGCGCCTGGGACACGGTCGGCGTCATGCCGGGCGTGCAGAAGGGCTGGCCGGAGGAGAAGTGGTACGGCCTCGACCAGCTCTACGACGCCTTCGACCTGGGCTACCAGGGGCCGAAGTTCAGCTGGTCGACCATGCCCGACCAGTACGCGCTGGAGGCGTTCCAGCGGAAGGTGCACGGCAGGAAACGGGACAAGCCGCTGATGTCGTTCGTCATCCTGACCTCCAGCCACCAGCCCTGGGCGCCCCTGCCGAGGATGGTCGACTGGGACGAGCTCGGCGACGGCTCGGTCTTCGACGCGATCGAGAAGGCCGGCAACAAGGCGTCGGACGTCATCACCGACACCACCAGGTCCCGCGAGGAGTACGGCAGGTCCATCCAGTACTCGCTCACCGGCCTCACCCAGTGGCTCCGGCGTTACGGCACCGACGACACCGTGCTGGTCTTCCTCGGCGACCACCAGCCCATCGCCCGGGTCAGCGGGAACGGCGCCGGCCGGGACGTGCCGGTGTCGATCGTCGCGAAGGACCCGAAGGTTCTGGACAAGGTCGCCGACTGGAACTGGACCCAGGGCCTCAAGCCGGACCGGGACGCGCCCGTGTGGCGGATGGACTCCTTCCGCGACCGCTTCCTGAAGGCGTTCGGCTCCACACCGCGCCCGTCCTGAGACGCCGTTGCGCCCGCACGGCAAAGGCCGGATTGCTTGATCCCGCCGAAGTGCGGCGACTTCGGAGACCAGGCCGCGGTTGACGCCACCCTTGCGGCCCGCAGACGGGCGGCGACCCGGCGGGCGCGGTCGATGTGGGACGTCATCACGTACGACGCGAGGCCGGCTCGGTGTGGTCGGCCGCCTCTTGGGCGGTCGGTCAGGAATACAGGACTTCCCCGGGCTTGCCGACCATGCCGAGCCGGGAACCGACGCAGACGAACGATCCCCCTGTCTCGGGCATCAGCGGCGCGAAGTGCTGCATCACCGGGCCTGAAGCCGATCGGCAGGTTCACCTCATGCACGCGGAGCGTGCGCGTCCCCTTGATCCCTCGTCCGGGCTCCCAGCCCCACGGGGAAATGGGCAGCCAGTTCCTGGAGGAACGCGTCGGTGTCGCCCTCCAGGGCAACCGCGGCCAGCCTCTCGTGCTCGCGGACCAGGAGATGCGGGTCCTCGCTGTACGTGCGGTGATCGACGTTGAGGTAGAGGCGCAGCTTCGTTTCCCAACCGTTCCAGAGGCTCTGCAGAACGCGGTGCCCCGAGAAGTCGTAGAAGAGCCGGTGGAAGCGAAGGTGCGCATCGACACTGGCGGGGAGGTCGTTCTCCTCGATCGCCCGGCGGAGATCCTCGACGGTCTGCAGCAACCTCGGCCGCTCGGGACCACGCAGGGCCGCGGCCGAGAGCTCGGCGGCGTACGGCTCGACCCGTAGCCGGACCGAGTCGATCTCGGCGATCTCACGAGCGCTCACCTCGACGACGAACGCCCCGCGGTAGGGGATCCGTACGACGAGCCCTTCCTCCTCCAGCTTGGTCAGCGCCTCGCGCAGCGGGGACCGGCTGATCCCGAGATCCCCGGCGATATGTGCCTCGCGCAGCTGTCCACCAGGAGGTACCGCCCCGTCGAGGATGGCGGCACGCAGGGTGCGGTACACGCCGTCCGGCGTCGTCGTCCGCTGCTGCTGCCACTCGAACTTGTGGTCCACCCCGACGTCCTCCCTGACCCTTGCCGACCAGTCGGTCGTTTGTCGACTGTACCCCCGCTGATTTTGGATCAGCACCTCACTGCGATGACCCGGGTCACAGGCCGGCGTGATTGACAGCCGACGAGCGGCTGGCCGACACTCGACCGGACAGATGGTCGACAATCGACCAGGCTGCCGGATCGCCCCTTGAAGCACTGAGGAGAAGTCATGGGATTCGACGTCAAGCCCAAGTTCGTGACCTTCGACATGAACGGGACGCTGATCAAGTTCAGCATCAACGACGCGATGCGTGAGGTTCTGGGCGACCGGCTGCCCGCCGAGGTCGCCGATGAGTACCTGCGGATCTGCAAGGCGTACCGGATCGACGAGTGCACGGGCGCGTACCAGCCGTTCCACCAGGTCGTCGCGCGCTCCATGGAGCGCGCCTCACGCCGGGTCGGTCTGGAGTACCGCGAGGACGAGGCGCGGGCGGTGTACGAGCGCGTCCCCACCTGGGGCCCGTACCCCGGTGTCACCGAGGCGCTGAACCGCCTGGCCGAGGCGGTCCCGCTGGTCATCATCACCAACAGCGACACCGCGCACGCCGTGCGCCTCGCGGAGAACCTCAAGGCCCCGTTCGAACTCGTCATCAGCGCCGAGGAGATGGGTGTCTACAAGCCGCGACTCAGCGCGTTCGAGTACATGTTCGACAAGCTCGGCGTGACGCCCGACGAGCTCGTGCACGTCTCCGCGAGCCCGATGTATGACCTGCGCTCCGCGGCCCTCCTGGGGATCGAGAACAAGGTGTACGTCGACCGCGGCTTCGAGCACGACGAACACTGGCTCGGCTACGAGCGCATCACCGACATCGCCGACCTCCCCGTCCTCTTCGGCCTGCCGCGTCCCGCTGCCGCCTGAGGCGGAGACCAGTCCTCCCACCTGACCAGCCGCGCACGTGGTCTCCAGACGCCGATCAGCCGCCCGAGGTGTCCAGCTCCGCGTCCTCGCCGACGCCCGCGCAGTCATAGGGGTCCTTGAGCCAGCCGTCCGGCAGCACCACCCGGTTGTTGCCGGACGTACGGCCCCGGGGCCCGTCGGCGCCGACCGGCCAGGGCTGGTCGAGGTCCAGCTCGTCCAGGCCGGAGCGCAGTTCCTCCAGCGAGGAGGTGACGGCGAGGCGCTTGCGCATCTCGGAGCCGACGGCGAATCCCTTCAAGTACCAGGCCACGTGTTTGCGGAAGTCGATCACGCCCCGGGACTCGTCGCCGATCCACTCCCCGAGCAGGGTGGCGTGCCGGACCATGACGTCGGCGACCTCGCGCAGGGCGGGGCGGGCGATGTCCTGGGTGCGGCCCTCGAAGGCGGCGACCAGGTCGGCGAACAGCCAGGGCCGCCCCAGGCAGCCGCGGCCCACGACCACCCCGTCGCAGCCGGTCTCGCGCACCATCCGCAGGGCGTCCTCGGCCGACCAGATGTCGCCGTTGCCGAGCACCGGGATCTCCGGCACGTGCTCCTTCAGCCGGGCGATGGCCTCCCAGTCGGCGGAGCCGCCGTAGTGCTGGGCGGCGGTGCGGCCGTGCAGGGCGATGGCGGTGACGCCCTCTTCGACGGCGATCCGGCCGGCGTCGAGGAAGGTGATGTGGTCGTCGTCGATGCCTTTGCGCATCTTCATCGTCACGGGCAGCTCGCCGGCGCCGCCGACGGCCTCGCGCAGGATCGCCCGCAGCAGGTTGCGCTTGTACGGCAGGGCGGAGCCGCCGCCCTTGCGCGTGACCTTGGGCACGGGGCAGCCGAAGTTCAGGTCGATGTGGTCGGCGAGGTCCTCCTCCGCGATCATGCGGACGGCCTTGCCGACGGTCGCGGGGTCCACGCCGTACAGCTGGATGGACCGGGGGCGCTCACTCGCGTCGAAGTGCACCAGCTGCATGGTCTTCTCGTTGCGTTCGACCAGCGCCCGGGTGGTGATCATCTCGCTCACGAACAGGCCCTTGCCGCCACTGAACTCCCTGCACAAGGTGCGGAAGGGCGCGTTGGTGATACCGGCCATGGGGGCCAGGACGACGGGCGGCTGGACGGTGTGCGGACCGATCCGGAGGGGCGTGGACATGCCTCCATTGTGCCGTGCAATGAGACGGTAAAATTCATTAGTTAGCCACACTATCGAAGTGGGCGTACGATGGCGCGCATGCCCGAGCTCAGCCCCCGCCGCCGGATGCTGGTGCTCGCGATCTGCTGCATGAGCCTGCTGATCGTGAGCCTCGACAACACGGTCCTGAACGTGGCCCTGCCGTCCCTGCAGAAGGACCTGCACGCGAGCACGTCGGGCCTGCAGTGGACGATCGACGCGTACACGCTGGTCCTGGCCTCGCTGCTGATGCTGGCGGGCTCCACGGCCGACCGGATCGGCCGCAAACGGGTCTTCATGGCGGGCCTGATCGTCTTCACCGCCGGCTCGGTGCTGTGCTCCCTCGCGCCGAACCTTCAGGCGCTGGTCGCGTTCCGGATGGTGCAGGCGGTGGGCGGCTCGATGCTGAACCCGGTCGCCATGTCGATCATCACCAACACCTTCACCGACCCGCGCGAGCGGGCCCGGGCCATCGGCGCCTGGGGCGCGGTCGTCGGCATCTCCATGGCTGCCGGGCCCCTCGTGGGAGGCCTCCTGGTCGACTCCGTCGGCTGGCGCTCCATCTTCTGGATCAACCTGCCGGTGGGCCTGGCGGCCCTGCTGCTCACCCTGCGCTTCGTCCCCGAGTCCCGCGCACCCCGCGCCCGCCGGCCCGACCCGGTGGGGCAGGTGCTGGTCATCGCGCTGTTCGGCTCGCTGACGTACGCGATCATCGAGGCGCCGAGCACCGCGTTCACCTCCATCGCACCGCTGGCCGTCGTCGCCCTGGCGGCGCTGGCGGGACTGCTCCTGTACGCACCGCGCCGCGAGGAACCGCTGATCGATCTGCGCTTCTTCCGTTCGGCGCCGTTCAGCGGGGCGACGGTCATCGCGATCAGCGCCTTCGCGGCACTCGGGGGTTTCCTGTTCCTGTCCACGCTGTACCTGCAGAACGTGCGTGGTCTGACCGCCCTGGAGGCGGGTCTGTGGATGCTGCCGATGGCGGTTCCGACGTTTGTGTGCGCGCCGCTGTCGGGCCGCCTGGTGGGCGCGCGCGGCCCGCGCCCGTCCCTGCTGATCGCGGGCTGCGCGATGACGGCGAGCGGCGTCCCCTTCGCCGCGTTCGAGGCCGAGACCTCGAACGTCACGCTCTTCGCCGGCTACGTCCTGTTCGGCATCGGCTTCGGCTTCGTCAACGCGCCCATCACCCATACGGCGGTCTCCGGCATGCCCCGCGCCCAGGCGGGCGTGGCCGCCGCGGTCGCCTCGACGAGCCGGCAACTGGGCCAGACCCTGGGCGTGGCCGTGCTGGGCTCGGTGCTCGCCTCGGGCGTGGGCTCTTCCTCGTACCGCGAGACGTTCGTGTCCGCGGCCCGGCCCGGCTGGTGGATCCTCGCGGCATGCGGCTTCGCCGTGCTGGCCCTGGGGGCGGTGACGAACGGGCGGTGGGCCCGGGGGACCGCCGAGCGGACCGCGGCCAGGCTGGAGACCGCGGAGGTACGACAGGCCGTCGGGACGGGCGGCTGAGCCCTGTCGGGGCGCGGCCTCCTCGCACCGCCGAGGGTGGTGTTCTTCGTGTTCTCGCTGCCGGCCCCGCGCCCGGCCGCCCGGTACGGCACCCGCGTGGTGACGGCCGGTTCCGCGCTCCAAGGCGTGGGCCTGGCCCTGATGGCGCCGGCCGCCTGGCGGTTCCGGCCGCACCCGGGCTTCGTCGAGCGGCTCCCGGGCGCGGCGCTCGCCGGTCCGGGCCGGGCGCTGCGGCTCCCGGTCGCCCACCGGGCCATCCTCTGCGAGGTGCCGCCCGCCAGCGTGGGTGCGGGCGGGCGGCGTGACGATCACCACCCAGCAGTCGGCGCCGACGCGCGGTGTGGCGACCCCGGGCACCCTGTTCCTGTCCTTGGTCCCGGCGACGGGCCTGCGGGACGCCCTGGTCACGACCTCGCCGGTGCACCTCGGCGGCGTCGTACCGACGGGGCTGCCGAGCCTGCGGCCGCCCCGCACCGTCGTCCCGGGTCTCTCACGGCCTGATAACTCGCATCCGGGGAAACCCCGTTGATGTCGGTCTTGCTGCACACTCCTTGCTGCGAGCAGACCGGAACGCCGGATGTCTCGACGTGGGAGGGGCCATGACGCAGATCGACACGAGCAAGGTCAGCCGGTGGGACCAGCACGGCCGGGAGCATGTGGTGCGGGTGCAGCGCACGGGCGTGCAGCGCACGATCCGGTGCGACACCTGCGGCTGGCGCCGAGGTGCCCAGTTCCTGCCCTGGCTGAAGGCGGAGGAACACCTGCTGGAGGCCCACCAGGCGACGGTGGACCCGACGGCGGCGTGAAGGAGAGCCCGCCGCAGCGCGGGCGATGCGGTCACGAGCGGCGGCCCATGCGTCCGAACGGCGTGGCGTCCGGGCGCCGTTCACGGCCACGCCCTTCGACACCGTCACCTCGACGTGGAACCGCGCCCCGGACCACGCGGCGGTCCGCGCCGACCCGGACCCGTGAAACGCGGCGGTGCCGGGCCCCTCCGAGGAGGAACCCGGCACCATCACGGAGAAGGAGGGTCAGCAGCCGATCAGGCGGGCCGCCAGGTAACCCTCGATCTGGTCGAGGGAGACGCGCTCCTGCTTCATCGTGTCGCGCTCCCGGACGGTGACCGCGTTGTCCTCGAGCGTGTCGAAGTCGACGGTCACGCAGAACGGCGTACCGATCTCGTCCTGGCGACGGTAGCGGCGGCCGATGGCGCCGGCGTCGTCGAACTCGATGTTCCAGTTCTGGCGGAGCGCCTGGGCGAGGCCCTTGGCCTTCGGGGACAGCTCGGGGTTGCGGGACAGCGGCAGCACCGCGACCTTCACCGGGGCGAGGCGCTGGTCGAGGCGCAGCACGGTGCGCTTCTCCATCTTGCCCTTGGCGTTGGGCGCCTCGTCCTCGACGTAGGCGTCCAGGAGGAACGCCAGCATCGCGCGGCCGACACCGGCCGCGGGCTCGATGACGTACGGGGTCCAGCGCTCGCCGGCCTCCTGGTCGAAGTAGGTGAGGTCCTGGCCGGAGGCCTTGGAGTGCGCGCCGAGGTCGTAGTCGGTGCGGTTGGCCACACCCTCCAGTTCGCCCCACTCACTGCCGCCGAACTGGAAGCGGTACTCGATGTCGGCGGTGCGCTTGGAGTAGTGGGAGAGCTTCTCCTTCGGGTGCTCGTACCACCGCATGTTCTCCTCGCGCAGGCCGAGACCGGTGTACCAGTTCCAGCGCTGCTCCATCCAGTACTCCTGCCACTTCTCGTCCTCGCCCGGCTTGACGAAGAACTCCATCTCCATCTGCTCGAACTCGCGGGTGCGGAAGATGAAGTTGCCGGGCGTGATCTCGTTGCGGAAGGACTTGCCCATCTGGGCGATGCCGAACGGCGGCTTGCGGCGCGAGGTGGTCTGCACCTGGGAGAAGTTGGTGAAGATGCCCTGCGCGGTCTCGGGCCGCAGGTAGGCGACGGAGCCGGAGTCCTGGGTCGGGCCGAGGTGGGTGGACAGCAGGCCCGAGAACTGCTTGGGCTCGGTGAACTGGCCCTTGTTGCCGCAGTTGGGGCAGTTGACGTCGGCCAGGCCGTTCTCCGGCAGGCGCTTGTGCTTGGCCTCGTAGGCCTCCTCCAGGTGGTCCGCGCGGAACCGCTTGTGGCAGGAGGTGCACTCGGTCAGCGGGTCCGTGAAGGTGGCGACGTGGCCGGAGGCCACCCAGACCTCGGGGGCCAGGATCACGGACGAGTCGATGCCCACGACATCCTCGCGCGACGTCACCATGTAGCGCCACCACTGGCGCTTGAGGTTCTCCTTGAGCTCGACACCGAGGGGGCCGTAGTCCCAAGCGGCGCGCTGGCCGCCGTAGATCTCACTACAGGGGAATACGAAGCCACGGCGCTTGCTCAGGCTGACGATGGTGTCGATCTTGTCGGCGGCCACGGTGCTCTCTTCATTACGACGACGGGCGACGAAGCGAGATGCTTCCAGCGAATGACTCAGGTTACCGGCGGGGGCGCCCCCTCAATCAAATCGCTCCCCCTCCAGCGCCCTCAAGGCCCCGGTCAGGACGTTTGTTGACAACGGTTTCCATATTTGTTGAAAATGACTGTCATGAACGTACGACGACACCTCATACCCACCGCCCTGGCCTCCGCTCTCGGCCTCGGCGCCCTGACCGCCTGCTCCAGCGACAGCGCGGCCTCGGGCAACACGGAGAAGTTCGACGTCGTCGCGTCGTTCTACCCCATGGCGTTCCTCGCCGAGCAGATCGGCGGCGACCACGCGAACGTCACCAGCCTGACCGAGCCCGGCCAGGAGCCGCACGACCTGGAGGTCAGCACCAAGCAGCGCGCGCAGCTGGAGGAGGCCGACGCGGCGCTCTACCTCAAGGGCCTCCAGCCCGCCGTCGACGAGGCCATCGGCCAGACCGGCGTCAAGACGAAGATCGACGCGGCCGGCCTGACCACCCTCGAGGACCACGGCAACACCGAGCACAGCCACGAGGGCGAAGAGGGCCACGCGGAGGAGGAGGGCCACGCCGAGGAGGAAGGCCACTCCGAGGAGGAGGAGCACGCCCGCGACCCGCACGTCTGGCTGGACCCGGTGAAGTACGCCGAGGTCGCCGCGGGCGTCGGCAAGGCCTTCGAGAAGGCCGACCCGGACCACGCGGCCGACTACAAGAAGAACACCGCGGCCCTGGTGAAGAAGCTGAACGACCTGAACGCCGACTTCGAGAACGGCTTGAAGGACACCAAGACCAAGGTCTTCTTCACCAACCACGCCGCCTTCGGCTACCTCGCCGAGCGCTACGGCCTCACCCAGGAGGCCATCGCCGGCCTCGACCCCGAGAGCGAGCCCAGCGCCGCCCGGATCAGGGAGCTCCAGCAGGAGGCCAAGGCCGACGGCGTCACCACCGTCTTCTACGAGACACTGGTCTCCGACAAGACCGCGAAGACCCTCGCCCGCGACGCGAAGCTCAAGACCGACGTCCTCGATCCGCTGGAGGGCATCACCGACAAGTCCCGCGGCGACGACTACTTCCAGGTCATGGAAGCCAATCTCGAGGCCCTGCGCACGGCCCTGGGAGCCAAGTGACCGATCCATCGGAGGACGGCATGACCGAGCCCGTCGTATCCCTGCGCGGCGTCCGCGCCGACCTGGGCTCACGCCCCGTGCTGCGCGGCATCGACCTCACCGTGCGCCGCGGCGAGGTCGTCGCGCTGCTCGGCGCGAACGGCTCGGGCAAGTCCACGGCCGTGCGCACCGTCATCGGCCAGGTGCAGACCGGTGCCGGTGAGATCCGGCTGTTCGGCACGGACCGCGGGCGGTTCCGCGACTGGCACCGCGTGGGCTACGTCCCCCAGCGCACCACGGCCGCCGGCGGCGTGCCCGCCACGGTGACCGAGGTGGTCTCCTCCGGCCGCCTGTCCCGGGCCCGCTTCGGCGTCCTGCGCAAGGCCGACCACGAGGCCGTACGGAGCGCCCTGGAGCTCGTCGGCATGGCCGACCGGGCCAAGGATCCGGTCGACGCCCTCTCCGGCGGCCAGCACCAGCGCGTCCTGATCGCCCGCGCCCTCGCCTCCGAACCCGAGCTGCTGATCATGGACGAGCCGATGGCCGGTGTCGACCTGGCCAGCCAGGAGGTCCTCGCGCACACCCTCACCGAGCAGGTCTCGCGGGGGACGACGGTGCTGCTCGTGCTGCACGAACTGGGCCCGCTGGAGCCCCTCATCGACCGGGCGGTCGTCCTGCGCGACGGCTGTGTCGTGCACGACGGTCCGCCCCCGAAGGCCGTCGGACAGCACGCCCTGCCCGGCCACGACCACGTGCACCCGCACGCACCGGCGGGCGCCGAACCGATCCGCACGGGACTGCTGAGCTGATGGACTTCCTCGACTACGCCTTCATGCAGCGGGCCCTGCTCGCCGCCGTCCTGGTCGGCATCACGGCCCCCGCGGTGGGGATCTACCTGGTCCAGCGCCGCCAGGCCCTGATGGGCGACGGCATCGGCCACGTGGCGATGACCGGCGTCGGCCTCGGCTTCCTGCTGAGCTGGTCCCCGGTCTGGATGGCGACGCTCGTCTCCGTCCTCGGCGCGGTCCTCATGGAGCTGATCCGCTGGTACGGCAAGACCCGCGGCGACGTCGCCCTGGCGATGCTGTTCTACGGCGGCATGGCCGGCGGTGTGATGTTCATCAACCTCGCGCCGACGGGCTCCAGCGCCAACCTGACGTCGTACCTGTTCGGTTCCCTGTCGACGGTGTCCGAGTCGGACGTCACGGCGATCTGCGTGCTGGCCGCCTTCGTGGTGCTGGTCACCCTGGGCCTGCGGCGGCAGCTGTTCGCGGTCAGCCAGGACGAGGAGTTCGCCCGTGTGACGGGCCTGCCGGTGCGGGCCTTGAACCTGCTGACGGCGATCACCGCGGCCGTCACGGTGACGGTGGCGATGCGGGTGGTCGGCCTGCTGCTGGTCAGCGCGCTGATGGTGGTGCCGGTCGCCGCCGCCCAGCAGATCGCCCGCAGCTTCGCCGTCACGTTCGCGATCGCCGTCGCCATCGGCGTGAGCGTGACGATCGGCGGCACCATGACCTCGTACTACCAGGACGTGCCGCCCGGTGCGACGATCGTGCTGCTGACCATCGGCGCGTTCCTCGTGCTGACGGCACTCGCGGCCCCACTGGCCCGCCGCCGCGCCCGTGCGGCGGCGGCCGCGCACACCCCGGCCGACCCGGCCGAGTGCGCGATTCCGGGCAGCCGGGAGGCGGCCGACGAAGTCGGCGTCTGACCGCTCCCGTCCCGGGCTGGCACAATGGCCCGGGCAAGGCAGACGTGAGGAGGCAACGGTGACGACCGCTGGACCGTCCGTGAAGGGCCGCGCCACCAAGCAGCGGGCCGCTGTGTCGGCGGCCCTGCAGGAGGTCGACGAGTTCCGCAGCGCGCAGGAACTGCATGACATGCTCAAGCACAAGGGCGACTCGGTCGGGCTCACCACGGTCTACCGCACCCTGCAGTCCCTGGCCGACGCCGGTGAGGTCGACGTGCTGCGCACCGCGGACGGCGAGTCCGTCTACCGCCGTTGCTCCACCGACGACCATCACCACCACCTCGTCTGCCGCGGCTGCGGCAAGGCCGTCGAGGTCGAGGGCCCGGCCGTGGAGAAGTGGGCCGAGGCCATCGCCGCCGAGCACGGCTATGTGAACGTGGCCCACACGGTGGAGATCTTCGGCACGTGTGCGGATTGTGCGGCTGCCTCCGGCGGTTGAGCCGATCCTCGCCGTGGGGGTGGGGATTCGTCGTCGGCTGCGGGTGCGTGGGGGGCGTTCGCGCAGTTCCCCGCGCCCCTGACGGGAGTGGCGCATCGTCGTCCCCGCTGCGGGTGCGTAGGAGCCGTACGCTCAGTCCCCCCGCACCCCCGACGGGAGTGGCGCATCGTCGTCCCCGCTGCGGGTGCGTAGGAGCCGTACGCTCAGTCCCCCCGCGCCCCCGACGGGTGGCGGAGGCGCACGTCTCGCCGGGCGCCCGGGGGCCGGGGCTCCTCTGGGAAGGCGTCGGGGCACCGAGGTGCGCTGACGGCGGTGGAACCCATGTTCCCAGGACGCCGCCGCTGTGGCCCGGCTGCCACCCCAGGGGCCGCCGGGCCTCGGTGTGCTACGGCTGCTCGCCCTCCATGGCCAGCAGTTCCTCGTTCGGGATGGCCCCGCCGAAGCGCCGGTCCCGCGAGGCGAACTCCAGGCAGGCCCGCCACAGGTCACGCCGGTCGAAGTCCGGCCACAGCACGTCCTGGAAGACCATCTCGGCGTAGGCGCTCTGCCAGATCAGGTAGTTGGAGGTGCGCTGCTCGCCGCTGGGGCGCAGGAACAGGTCCACGTCCGGCATGTCCGGGTAGTACAGGTACTTCGCGAAGGTCTTCTCGCTGACCTTCGACGGGTCGAGCTTTCCGCTCTTCACGTCCTCCGCCATCGCCTGGGCGGCGTCGGCGATCTCGGCGCGGCCGCCGTAGTTCATGCAGAAGTACAGGGTCAGCCGGTCGTTGTCCTTGGTCTGCTCCTGCGCGATCTGGAGCTCCTTGGCGACCGAGCGCCACAGCTTGGGCATACGGCCCACCCAGCGCACCCGGATGCCCAGCTCGTCGAGCTGGTCGCGGGTCTTGCGGATGAAGTCCCGGTTGAAGTTCATCAGGAAGCGCACCTCGTCCGGCGACCGCTTCCAGTTCTCGGTGGAGAAGGCGTACAGGGAGATGGCGCCCACGCCCATCTCGATGGCCCCCTGGAGCACGTCCAGCACGCGCTCGGCGCCGACCTTGTGCCCCTCGGTGCGCGGCAGACCCCGTTCCTTGGCCCAGCGACCGTTGCCGTCCATGACGATGGCCACATGGCGCGGTACGAGTTCCCCGGGGAATCTCGGGGGCCGCGCGCCGGACGGGTGCGGCTCCGGCGTCCTGTACTCCCGGCGCTGGCGCCCCAGGATCCCGCGTACGGCCATGTGCTTCTCGTCTCCTCGTGCTCGCTTGCTTCTCTGGTGCTCTGTGCCGGCTGCTCGCGCTACTTCTCGACGTAGCGCAGGGAGCGCAGCCCGCGCTCCATGTGCCAGTGCAGATACGCGGACACCAGCCCGCTGCCCTCCCGGACGTGGCGCGCCTCGCACGCGTCCGCGGTCTCCCAGTCTCCCGTAAGCAGGGCACCGAGGAGTTCCAGGGCCTGGGGCGAGGGTACGACGCTGCCGGGCACCCGGCAGTCCCCGCAGACGGAACCGCCCGACGCGACCGAGAAGAACCGGTTGGGCCCGGGCATCCCGCACTTCGCGCAGTCGGTGAAGCTCGGGGCGTATCCGTTGACGGCGAGGGAGCGGAGCAGGAACGCGTCGAGCACGAGATGCGGCGCGTGCTCCCCCCGGGCCAGGGTCCGCAGTGCGCCGACCAGCAGCAGGTACTGCTGCACGGCCGGCTCCCCCTCGTGGTCGGTGAACCGCTCGGCGGTCTCCAGCATGACGGTCCCGGCCGTGTACCGTGCGTAGTCGCTCACGATGGCGCCGCCGTACGGCGCGATGGTCTCGCTCTGGGTGCACAGTGGCAGGCCGCGCCCGACCAGCTCGCTCCCCTTGGCGAAGAACTGCACGTCGACGTGGGAGAACGGCTCGAGACGCGCCCCGAACTTCGACTTCGTCCGGCGCACACCCCGGGCCACTGCGCGGACCCGTCCGTGACCGCGCGTGAGCAGCGTGATGATCCGGTCCGCCTCACCCAGCTTCTGGGTGCGCAGCACGATGCCGTCGTCGCGGAACAGGCTCATGAAGCCATTCTGGCAGGGTCGTCACGTCAAGGGACCTCGCCCCTGCTGCGGGCGTTGGCGTACGCGGTCGCCGCGCGCAGCCGCTCGGCCGGGGTGGCGTGCCGGACGGCACCGGGGTCGGCGTCCCACTCCTTGCCGCCGCCGTACGGCCGTAACTGCACGTAAGGCCCCTCATGCCCCATCACGATGCCGATGCGACCGCTGCGGGTGTCCACGACGTACGCGCCGACCGGAGGCTTCATCGCGGCACCTCCACGAGCCGACCGGCGGTCCGCACGCGATTCCGGCCCGATCCGAGGGGCGGGCAGGGCGCTTCCCGCACAAGACTCTCCGGGTCGAGCCCCGATGAGTGCAGGTTCATGCCGGCCTTGGCGAGTCCTGCCCGCAATTCTTTCACCGCGTCCTCCGCTTCTTCGGCGCAGAGCGCCGAGTGTCGTGCCTCCACCGTGCTCCCCTTCCTTTCGTGGTTTCACTCCTCGCATCTCCCTGGTCACGATCCGTGTCTAAACTCGGGAAGGGTCTGTGCCGTACAACTGCGGCGCGAGACGAAGGGGTTCGGCCCGCGGTGCGGCAAACCGGCGTGGTCGGCGGGCTTTTCGCGGAGAGGCGGATGCCGGCAAGAGGCGGGCCGGCGACCCGTTGAGACAATCCGGTCGTGGAAACGCCGAAGGGACACTCGGAGCAGGACTGGGGCATGCGCCCCGCGCGGCCGACGGATGTCGAGGCGATCGGAACTGCGGGCCGTGGTGATGCGGCCGGACCTGGAGCGACTGGGCCGCTATGACGAACACCGGGTCAGGCAGCGCCTGCGGGACGGTTTCGCCGCTCGGCACACGTCGATCATCACGACCGGCGGCGCCTTCGCGGGCAGCGTCTCCCTGCGCCCGTCCGGGACCGGTCACTGGCTGGAGCACTTCTACCTCGTTCCGGCGCTCCAGGGCCGCGGGGTCGGCTCGGCGGTCCTGCGCACCTGCTGGACAGGACGGACTCCACCGGCGACCTCGTCCGCCTGAACGTCCTGCGCGGCAGCCCGGCCCGCCACCTCTACGAACGGCACGGCTTCACGGTGGACACCCAGGACGCGATCGACGTCTTCATGGTGCGGCCGCCGGCGGGCCGGTCCGGGGGAACGGGCGGGCCTTCGCGCCGGACCCCGGCTCCGGTCCTGGGGCAATCCCCCGCACACATCAGGCGGTTACCCGTATGTGGTCCGCCGCCGGGTTCGGCCAGGCTGCTGCGCATGAAGCAGATGTCGAAATGCGCGGTACTGGTCGCCGCCGCCGGAATGATCCTCGGGTTCGCAGGACCCGGTGGGGCGTCCGCGGCCGGTGGGGAGCGGCTCGAGTGGGGCGCGTGCGAGGGCTCAGGACTCGATCCCCGACAGCAGTGCGCCACCGTCGGTGTGCCCATGGACTACTCCGACCCCGACAGCCCCGAGATCCGGATCGCCGTCTCCCGGATCCCCGGTGAGAAGCCGTCCGCCCGGCGAGGCGCGCTGTTACTCATCCCGGGCGGTCCCGGTGGGGACAGTCTCGCCGATCCTTCCGGCAAGGGGCAGAAACTGCCGCAGAAGGTGCGGGACGCCTATGACCTCATCGGGTTCGCGCCGCGCGGGATGGCGCCCTCCACCGCCGTCGACTGCGAGCTGGATCCCGCCGACATCGGCCCGACCAAGCTCCTGCCCTGGCCGGGCCCGGACGGTTCCGTGGGCGAGAACATGGCCACCGCCCGGCGTACGGCAACGGCCTGCGTGCGCAACGGCGGTGAGCTGATCCGGCACATCAGCACCGCCAACGGGGCCCGCGACCTGGACCGGGTCCGGGCCGCCCTCGGCGAGGAGAGGATCTCCGCGTGGGGCGTCTCGCACGGCACCTACGTCGGCGCCGTCTACAGCCAGTTGTTCCCGCACCGCACCGACCGCATCGTGCTGGACAGCAACAACGACCCCGACCACACCCGCGTGACCCGCAACTGGCTCGCCGCCTTCGAGGCCGGGGCCGAGGACAACTTCCCCGAGTTCGCCCAGTGGGCGTCGCGGCCGGGCAATCCGCACCGGGTGGCCCGCACGCCCGCCGAGGTGCGCTCCGGCTTCCTGCGCCTCGCCGCCCGGCTGGACCGCGCGCCTCTGCCCTGGCCCGGCGCCAACCCGCCGCGGCTGGACGGCAACGCACTGCGCCAGACCATGCTGTCCAGCCTCTACGACCCCGACGACTACCCGACCCTGGCCAGGACGATCCGGGCCGCCCGCAAGGGCACCGTGCCGCCGGTGCCCGAGGCGCCGCCCGAGTCGGTCCTGCAGAACCTCGCCGCGGTCGGCGTCGGCACGATCTGCAACGACGTCGACTGGCCCGACTCGGCCGCCGCGTACCAGAAGGACGTCGACGCGAGCCGCGCCGCTTTCCCGCTGACCGCGGGCATGCCGCGCGGGCCGATGGTGTGTGCGGCCTGGCCGTACGAGCCGAGGGAGCCGGCCGTGCGGGTCACCGACCGCGGGCCCTCCAACATCCTCCTCGTGCAGAACGAGCGGGATGTCGCCAGCCCGCTCGCGGGGGCCCGGAAGCTGCGGCAGGCCCTCGGTGACCGGGCCGTCATGGTCACCGTGAACTCCACCGGCCATGAGGCCTACCTCGCCAACGGCAACGCCTGCGGCGACCGGACCGTCTCCCGTTTCCTGGCCACCGGCACACGGCCCGCCTCCGACCTCTCCTGCGGCTGAGGAGTGCGGTGGCCCGCCGCCCCGTACCGGTGGGCCACCGCGCGGAAACTCCTCCTTCGGTTCCCCGTGCCGGCCGGAGGCGGGGTCGTCCGGACGGTCCTTGACGACCTGGTGAGGGCGTACGCCGGCGAGTCGAGGTCGGGGCGCGGCTCGTCCGGGCGGTGCGGGGCGTCCGGGCCGGCGAACTCGTACGTCATCGCCGTGTACAGGCCCTCCGACGCGAAGACGTCCGGCAACTCGCCAGTGAGGGATGCGATGCCGGGCCGGAGGAGAGGCTCAGCCCTCGCCGAACCGGCGTACGTACCGCCGTTGCCAGGGCGTCTCCACGGCGTGCCGGTCGTAGTGCCGGCGGACGTACCCCACCGCCTCCTCCGCGGGCACCCCGTCCAGCACCGCCAGGCAGGCCAGGGCCGTGCCCGTGCGGCCGCGCCCTCCGCCGCAGGCGATCTCCACCCGCTCCGCCGCGGCCCGTTCCCACACGCCGGCCAGCGTCGCGCGGGCGGCCGCCGGGTCCGCCGGGAGGCGGAAGTCGGGCCAGCGGATCCAGCCCGACTCCCAGGGAACCCCGGGCGGTTGCCGGCCGAGCAGGTAGAGGCCGTAGGAGGGAAGGGGCGCGGCGGGGTCCAGAGGACGGCGAAGGCCACGGCCGCGGATCAAGCGGCCCGAGGGCAGCCGCAGGACGCCGGTGTCACTCTCGCTCCACAGCTCGCTCACGCCCCCATCATGCTCCGTGTCGGCCGGCCGGGGGGTGCGATCGCCCTCGGCCTTCTTCGAGCAGACCAGCGTTTCGGCACGGAACACGACCTTCGAAGCCTTCGACGGCTGCAACGGCCCCCGCAAGCCCGCCTTCCGCCACACCCGGCCTGCTCGACCCGATCCCGCTGGCCGGCCCGGTCCCGTCCGCGACCCGGCCGCCGAGCGGCTGCCCGTTCCGCACCCGCTGCTGGAAGGCGGACGGCGTGTGCGCGGACGAGATGCCGGGCTTCTCCGCCGCGTCGGCCCCAGCGCACCGCTTCCGCTGCCACCATCCTGTCCGGGAGGACGAGTCGACCCGCGACCTCGTCCACCGACGCGACCCGATGGAGGCGCCATGACCTTCGCCCCGCTGACCGGTGTCATCCCGCCCGTCTGCACGCCCCTGACACCGGACGGCGAGGTGGACGTCCCCTCGCTGCTCCGACTCGTCGACCATCTGCTGGCCGGCGGGGTGCACGGACTGTTCGTGCTCGGCTCGACCTCGGAGGCCGCGTATCTGCCCGACCGTCAGCGCAGGCTGGTCGTCGAGTCGGTCACCGGCCACGTGGGCGGGCAGCTGCCGGTGCTGGCCGGGGCGATCGACATGACGACGCCCCGGGTCCTGGACCATGTCGCGTCGGTGACGGCGGCGGGCGCGGACGCGGTCGTCGTCACCGCCCCGTTCTACGCCCGGACCCACCCGGCGGAGATCGCCCGCCACTACCGCGCGGTCGCCGCCGCGAGCCGGGTCCCGGTGATCGCCTACGACCTTCCCGTCGCCGTCCACACCAAGCTGCCGGCCGACGTGGTGCTGGAGCTGGCCGCCGACGGTGTCGTGGCAGGGCTCAAGGACTCCAGCGGTGACCTGGCCGCCTTCCGCCAGGTCGTGACCGGCGTCCGGGAACGCCAGGGCGTCACCGGATTCAGCGTGCTGACCGGCTCGGAGCTGATCGTCGACGCGGCTCTCGCGATCGGCGCGGACGGCACGGTGCCGGGCCTCGGCAACGTCGACCCGCACGGCTACGTCCGCCTGGACCGCCTGTGCCGCGCCGGGGACTGGGACGCGGCCCGTGCCGAACAGGAGCGCCTGTGCGCGCTGTTCGGCATGGTGACCGTCGGCGACCCGGCCCGGATGGGGCCGAACTCCTCGGCGATCGGCGCCTTCAAGGCCGCCCTGCACCTGCGGGGCGTGATCCGCTGCCCGGCGACGGCGCGGCCGCAGATCCCGCTGTCGCCGGAGGAGGTGGAGCGGGTGGGGAAGTATCTGGCGGCGGCGGGACTGCTCCAGAGCCCGTCCGTCGGACGCTCCCCGGCGTGACCATGCCCGACCCGCGGTCCGGCGTCGAGTGTGCCACCGACGCTGCGGGCTCGCGCATGCCGACGAGCCCGAAGCCGGGGATTGCGCCTGGGGCCGGTCCGGTGCCGCCGTCGCGGACCGACAGGCGCAGGGCGCCGTCCCGTTCCGCCGGCTCGACCCGGACGGCCGGTTCGGGCCCCGCGTGCCGTACGGCGTTCGTCAGGGCTCCCTGCACGAAGCGGTAGGCGGCGGCGCCGACGGCGGAGGGCCCGCCGTATCCGTACGGTCTGCTCGACCCGGGCTCCGGCGAGCCGCGCGGCCCGGGCCGGGTCGGGTCCGGCTCCCTCCGGTCGGGTGTCTGGATCGGTCTCCGCACTCCCGTCCGCAGGGGGGCCGTTTCGTCGGGCGTGAGGTCGAGCCGGGGGCGGCCCCGGCCGCGCGCCACTCCCCGGGGAGTGCGCGGGGCGTGCCCTACGAAGGTGTGCGCGCCGCCGCTGCCAGCAGCCGGGTCACGTCGTCGGAGCAGATGGTGAGCGCCGCGCCCACCGTCGCCAGCACATCGCGCTCGGCCGGGGTGTACGGCGCGTCCGCGAGGGCGATGCGGGCGCCTTGGAGCAGGATCGATTCGCGGCCGACGGTGGCGAGGTGCGGGGCGAGCGGGTCCAGGGCCTCGTGCAGCTCTATGGCGAGCCCGGCGCCGCAGGGTCCGCCGGTGATCCGGCCGGTGTCGGCCTCCAGCGCCTCGACGAGGGCGGCCAGCTGCTCCTCGGTGCAGTCGTCGAAGCCGGCGGCGCGCACGGCGAGCACGGCGGCCTCCAGTGCCGTACGGGAACCGGCGCCGCCCGCGGCCAGTACCGCGAGGGCGACCGTGTGCACGGCGTCGCGGAGCATCGCGGAGAAGCGCGTGGTGGTGGGGTGGTCGAGGACGTCCGTGCCGAAGTGGCGGCGGCAGGCGGCGCACTCCACGACCGGGCCGGTCTCGCCGCGCGGCAGCACGGGCAGGCCGAGCAGGGTGAAGCGGCGCTGTCCGGTCAGCCGCTGGTAGTTGCGGTCGCCGCCGCAGCCGGGGCAGAAGAACTCCCCGTCACCGGCGGCCGTCCACGCGGTGCGGGTGCCCAGGATGCGCGAACACCTGGCGGCATGACCGTTTCGTCCCCGTCCTGGCAGCACGTCGCACCTCCGTCACGCCGCGCGGCAACGCCGCCGCGCTTGCGTGATGTTAGCCACATCGGAGACGAGGAGTCAGCACCCCGGAGGAGACCTTTCCGTGACCTCCACAGCAAATGGCCGGTATACGACGGGGCTCCGCCGCCGTACGTCGGCGGACGGAGCCCCTGTGGCGTCCCTGAGCGGCCTTCGGACGCAGACCCGTACGGCTGGTCAGCGGGCCGCGCGGTTGACGGCCGAGACGACCGCCTTCAGCGAGGCCCGCGTGGTGTTGGCGTCGATTCCGATGCCCCACAGGACCTTGTCGCCGATGGCGCACTCGATGTACGAGGCGGCCTGCGCGGAGGCGCCCTCGCTCATCGTGTGCTCCTGGTAGTCCAGCAGGCGCACGTCGATGCCGACGGACTGCAGGGCGTCGAAGAAGGCCGAGATCGGACCGTTGCCGGAACCGGTCAGGACGGTGTCCTGACCGTCGAGCGTGGCCTCCACCTTCAGCGTGTCCACGCCGTCGGTGTCGGTGGTCGACTGGTTGTTCTTGACCTGGATCCGGCCCCACGGGTTCTCGGGGTTGGGCAGGTACTCGTCCTGGAAGACCGACCAGATGGCCTTGGGCGTGACCTCGCCGCCCTCGGCGTCCGTCTTCGCCTGGATGAGCTTGGAGAACTCGATCTGCATCCGGCGCGGCAGGTCCAGCTTGTGGTCGTTCTTGAGGACGTAGGCGATACCGCCCTTGCCGGACTGCGAGTTGACCCGGATGACCGCCTCGTAGGAGCGGCCGACGTCCTTGGGGTCGATCGGCAGGTAGGGGACGGCCCACTCGATGTCGTCGACGGTGACGCCCCGGGCCGCGGCGTCGGCCTCCATGGCGTCGAAGCCCTTCTTGATGGCGTCCTGGTGGGAGCCGGAGAAGGACGTGTAGACCAGGTCGCCCACGTACGGGTGGCGCGGGTGGACCTCCATCTGGTTGCAGTACTCCCACGTGCGGCGGATCTCGTCGATGTCGGAGAAGTCGATCTGCGGGTCGACGCCCTGGGAGAACAGGTTCATGCCCAGGGTGACCAGGTCGACGTTGCCGGTGCGCTCGCCCTGCCCGAACAGGCAGCCCTCGACGCGGTCGGCGCCGGCCATCAGGGCCAGCTCGGCGGCGGCGACGGCGGTGCCGCGGTCGTTGTGCGGGTGGATCGACAGGCAGACGTGCTCGCGGCGGGAGAGGTGGCGGCCCATCCACTCGAAGCGGTCGGCGTGCGTGGACGGCGTGGACCGCTCCACGGTGGCCGGCAGGTTCAGGATGATCTCGCGGCCCGGGCCGGGCTGCCAGACGTCCATGACCGCCTCGCAGACCTCCAGCGCGAAGTCCAGTTCGGTGTCGGTGAAGATCTCGGGGCTGTACTGGTAGCCGAACTCGGTCTCGGGACCCAGCAGCTTCTCCGCGTACTCCATGACCAGACGCGTGCCGTCGACGGCGATCTGCTTGATGTCGTCCTTGGAGCCGCGGAAGACGACCCGGCGGAAGACCGGGGCCGTGGCGTTGTACAGGTGGACCGTGGCGCGCTTGGCGCCCTTCAGGGACTCCACCGTGCGCTCGATCAGGTCCTCGCGGGCCTGGGTCAGTACGGAGATGGTGACGTCGTCGGGGATGGCCCCGGGCTCCTCGATGATGGAGCGCACGAAGTCGAAGTCGGTCTGGCCGGAGGCCGGGAAGCCGACCTCGATCTCCTTGTAGCCCATCGTGACCAGCAGGTCGAACATGGCGCGCTTGCGGGCCGGCGACATGGGGTCGATCAGGGCCTGGTTGCCGTCGCGCAGGTCGGTGGAGAGCCAGCGGGGGGCGGTGGTGATGCGCTGCTCAGGCCAGGTGCGGTCCGGGAGGTCGACCTGCTCGTAGCGGCCGTACTTGTGAATCGGCATGGAACTGGGCTGCTGGCGGTTCGCCATGATGCGGGGGCTCCTCAAGGGGTCCGGGAAGGACGGCCGACGACGCAGCACCAAGCTCCGCGGGGAGGGAGTCGGCCTCGACTACAGGCCCTCGCCGCGGCAGCTAAGGAGAAGCAGCCCGAAACGCATGATGCGCAGCATGCTAGCCGAGCCCCTCCCGGCGCGTGGGGTCGTTCCAGTATGCGGGACCCGAAGTACATACGGGACAAAAAGTGCGCTATACCACTCCGCCACGGAGGGTGAAGGGCGTTGTCACGGTATTTCACCAATCATGGTGGCGACCAGTGACAGCATCGTCACGCAGTGCAAAGGTGCCGGGTATGACGACTCACGGGGGCTTCGAGCCCGTCTTCTGCACCATCGTCCCGCCCCATGTCCTCGACCGGCTCGCCCGCGCCGAGGACCCCGCGCTCGCCGGTCCCGCCCGCCGCACCCTGCAACGCGACGCCTTCGAGCGCACCCAGCGCCGCCTGACCACGGTCATCGGCGCCACCGCCGTCGCCGCGGTCCCCGAAGGCAAGCCGCGGCGCACCGTCCACGACGCCCGGCACGGCACCGACCTGCCCGGCCACGAGGTCCGCGGCGAGGGCGACAAGCCCGGCAAGGACGCCACCGTCAACCGCGCCTACGCGGGCCTCGGCGCCACCTTCGAGCTGTTCCTCCAGGCCTACCGGCGCGACTCGATCGACGGCAGCGGCCTCCCGCTGAACGCGACGGTCCACTACGACCGCGACTACAACAACGCGTTCTGGAACGGCGAGCAGATGGTCTTCGGCGACGGGGACGGGGAGATCTTCCTCGACTTCACCCTCCCGATCGACGTCATCGGCCACGAACTCGCGCACGGCGTCACGCAGTACACGGCCAACCTCACCTACTTCGGCCAGCCGGGCGCGCTCAACGAGTCCCTGTCGGACGTCTTCGGCGCCCTGATCAAGCAGTACACGCTCGGGCAGACCGCCACCGAGGCCGACTGGCTGATCGGCGCGGGCCTGCTCGCCCCGCGCGTGACCGGCACGGCCCTGCGCTCCATGAAGGAGCCGGGCACGGCGTACGACGACGACGTCCTCGGCAAGGACCCGCAGCCGGCCACGATGGACGACTTCGTGCGCACCGGCCGCGACAACGGCGGTGTGCACATCAACTCGGGCATCCCGAACCACGCCTTCTACCTCGCGGCCACCGCCCTCGGCGGCCACGCCTGGGAGCGAGCCGGGCAGGTCTGGTACGACGTGCTGACCGGCGGCGAGCTGAGGCAGGACGCCCTGTTCGCCGACTTCGCCACGCTCACCGTCAAGGCCGCCCGGGAGCGCTTCGGCGACGGGGAGGAACTCGACGCCGTGTCGAAGGCCTGGGAGCGGGTCGGGGTGCGGACCCTGTAATTCCGTACTAGACAGGTCCCATGCGGATTCAGGTGAGGCGCACGGGCGGGTTCGCGGGCATCGAGCGGCACGCGGAGGTGGACACCTCGAGCCGGCCCGATGCCGCCGAGTGGCACGCCCTGGCCGGGCAGGCGGTCGCCGACGGGCGGAGCACGCCGCCGGTCGGGGTGCCGGACGGCTTCAGCTACCAGCTCACGGTGGACGGGAAGACCGTGTACTGCGCGGATCCCCGGCTGACGGAGGAGCAGCGCAAGCTGATCTCGCGGGTGCTGAAGGAAGGGGCCTGACGGCTCCTTCCCGCCCGGGCGTTGACTTCCGTTACCGTCGGTACGGATGATCCAGCGCATGGCGACTGACGCAGGCACCGCGATCCCCCGTTTCCCCGACGGCTTCCTCTGGGGCGTGTCGACCTCGGCACACCAGATCGAGGGCGCCGCGGACGAGCGCGAACCGTCCGTGTGGGACACGTTCACGGCGGAGCCGGGACGGGTGAAGGACGGCTCCACGGCGGCGGTGGCCTGCGACCACGTCCACCGCCACCGCGAGGACGTGGCACTCCTGGCCGGCCTCGGCGTGAACGCCTACCGCTTCTCGCTCTCCTGGCCGCGCGTGCGCTCCGAGAAGGGCCTGGACTTCTACGACCGGCTGGTGGACGACCTGTGCGCGGCCGGCGTCCGCCCGGTGCCGACGCTGTTCCACTGGGACCTGCCGACGGACCTGGACTGGCTGGAGCGGGACACGGCCGCGCGTTTCGCCGAGCACGTGTCGCTGGTCGCGGGCCGGCTGGGCGACCGTGTGACGAAGTGGATCACCCTGAACGAGCCCGCCGAGCACACCCTGCTGGGTCACGCCCTGGGCGTGCACGCGCCGGGGAAGCGGCTGATGTTCGACGCGCTGCCGGCCGCCCACCACCAGCTGCTCGCCCACGGCCTGGCCGTCCGGGCCCTGCGCGCCTCGGGTGCCGGGGACATCGGCATCGCCAACTCGCACGGCCCGACCTGGGCGGCCTCGACCGAGGCGGCGGACGTGGAGGCGGCCGACTTCTACGACCTGCTGCTGAACCGCCTGTTCGCGGACCCACTGCTGCTGGGCCGGTACCCGGACGGCATCGGCGAGCTGATGCCCGGGGACGTGGAGGCCGACCTGAAGGTGATCGCCGAGCCGCTCGACTGGTACGGCGTCAACTACTACGCGCCGACCCGGGTGGGTGCCCCGCAGGGCGCGCAGATCGAGTTCGGCGGGGTCACGATGCCCGCCGAACTGCCCTTCTCCGTCCGGGAGATCGAGGGACACCCGGTGACGGACTTCGGCTGGCCGGTCGTCCCCGAGGGCCTCACCGAACTGCTCACCACGTTCCGCGACCGCTACGGCGACCGGCTCCCGCCCGTCGTCATCACCGAGAACGGCTGCGCGTACCCGGGCGTGGACGACCAGGACCGCATCGCCTATCTGGACGGCCATGTGCGGGCCCTGCACCGGGCGGTGGAGGCGGGCGTCGACGTGCGCGGCTACTTCGTGTGGTCCCTGCTCGACAACTTCGAGTGGGCGGAGGGCTACGCACGCCGTTTCGGCCTGGTCCACGTCGACTTCGACACCATGGAGCGGACCCCCAAGGCGTCGTACCACTGGTACCGGGAGCTGCTGCGGGCGCAGGGGCCCACGGCTTGACCGGCCCCGCTCCTGGAGATGCGCGCGAGCCTGCGGACGGCCTGGGAGCGGGCCGCGGGCTCTCAGAACCCCAGCTTGCGCAACTGCCGGGGATCCCGCTGCCAGTCCTTGGCCACCTTCACGTGCAGGTCGAGGAAGACCGGCGTGCCCAGCAGCGCCTCGATCTGCTTGCGGGACTTGATGCCGACCTCCTTCAGGCGCTTGCCCTTGGGGCCGATGATGATGCCCTTCTGGCTGGGGCGCTCGATGTAGACGAAGGCGTGGATGTCGAGGAGGGGCTTGTCGGCGGGGCGGTCCTCGCGCGGGAGCATCTCCTCGACGACGACCGCGATGGAGTGCGGCAGCTCGTCGCGGACGCCCTCCAGCGCGGCCTCGCGGATCAGCTCCGCGATCATGACCTGCTCGGGCTCGTCGGTCAGGTCGCCCTCGGGGTAGAGCGCGGGGCCCTCGGGCAGCAGGGGGACGAGCAGATCGGCCAGCAGACCCACCTGCTGGTCGGCGACGGCCGAGACCGGCACGATCTCGGCCCACTCGAAGCCGAGCTCCTTGCCGAGCTGGTCGACGGCGATCAGCTGCTCGGCGAGCACCTTGCTGTCCACCAGGTCGGTCTTGGTGACGATGGCGATCTTCGGCGTCTTCTTGATGGACGCCAGTTCCTTCGCGATGAAGCGGTCGCCGGGCCCGAGCCTCTCGTTCGCCGGCAGACAGAAGCCGATCACGTCGACCTCGGCCCACGTGGTGCGCACGACGTCGTTGAGCCGCTCGCCCAGCAGTGTGCGCGGCTTGTGCAGCCCGGGGGTGTCGACCAGGATCAGCTGGGCGTCCGGGCGATGCACGATGCCCCGCACGGTGTGCCGCGTCGTCTGCGGCTGGTTCGCCGTGATCGCCACCTTCTGGCCGACCAGAGCATTCGTGAGGGTGGACTTGCCCGCGTTGGGACGGCCCACGAAGCAGGCGAAGCCGGCCCTGTGGACAGCTCCGGCCGGCTCTTCGGATGACTGGGTACGAACGCTCATGGCGCCCATTGTCCCTGATCCACGAAGCCGCCCTGTACCGGACGCCTCTCGTGAGCTCCTCCGCCCTCGCCGCCGACGGCCTCGCGGCCACCGCGTCCCCCGACACCCTCGCCGCGGGCCGCACCGGACCGCAGGGCCGGCTCCTCGTGCGGCAGAAGCGCGACGGCCACGCCACGACCCTGGACACCCGTCCGGCGCGGTCGGGGCCTGGCCGCCATCCGCCGTCTGCTCGTCCGCCGCGAGCCGGAAGTCCAATGCCGTGGTCGTCGTGGTGGTGTACGCGGTCGGCATGATGTACGGCATCGCCGGGCTGATCGACACCGCGAGGGGCTTCCGTGCCGACGAGGAGCGGGAACGGACCGGCCTGGATCTTACGGCGCACGCCGGGACGGCCTACGATCACGGGGTCCTGGGCCGCGGCGCCCCGGTCTCCTCCTCCGTCGTCCCCCCGCCCAGAAGGTCACCCCCCAGGCATGAAGCTCATCACCGCGATCGTCAAGCCGTACCGCCTCGACGAGGTCAAGAACGCCCTGCAGGCACTCGGCGTGCACGGCCTGACGGTGAGCGAGGCCAGCGGCTACGGCCGGCAGCGCGGCCACACCGAGGTGTACCGCGGCGCCGAGTACCAGGTCGACCTGGTGCCCAAGGTCCGCATCGAGGTCGTCGTCGAGGACGCGGTCGCCGAGGACGTCATCGACGCGGTCGTGAAGGCCGCGCGCACCGGCAAGATCGGCGACGGCAAGGTGTGGGCGCTGCCCGTCGACACGGTCGTGCGGGTGCGGACGGGCGAGCGCGGCCCCGACGCGCTCTGACGCCGGGCCGCGCTGCCGCGGTCTCAGTCGAAGACGAACGGGCCCGGTGACTGCGGCCCGGTCGCCGTGCAGGTGATGGTGATGCCGAAGACGGTCATCCGCAGCGAGCCGCCGAAGGCCTCCAGGCTGTCGCCGGAGGCCACGGTGCCGCTGAGGGGGCCGACCTCGACGGGGGCGCCGGCGGCCATCGCCGGGTTCTCCGTGCCGGTGAAGTCGACGGTTCCGCCGCCGCTCTTCACCAGGGTGAGGGCGGAGGAGATCGAGTCCTCTCCCAGCGCGATGGGCGCCGTGATCGCGGAGGACGTGACCGTGACGGTGGCGGCGGTGCCGTCCTGCGTGGCCGTGAGCGTGGCCTCGCCGCTGCCGAAGCCGCCGCAGTCGGCGTTGATCGTCGCCGTCTGCGGGGTGACGGCGAGGGCTGCGGGGGCGAAGGCGAGCCCGGTGACCGCGAGGGCCCCGGCCGCCAGTGCCGCACCTGCTCCGATTCGCTTGCATCTCATGGGATTCCGGCTCCCTTTCCGTGTGGGGGGACCGCTCGGCAGGTGGGTGCGGGCACGCTGCGCGAGAGTCGAACCTGACGGTCCGTCGGAACTTACGGTTCCATTGATGCGCGTGGGGCAGAGGGCGGCAAGGTTGAAAACTGGCCTAATTACCGGCGGTTACGGCGAAGTTCGGCCAGCGGTGAGGGTGGACGGGGCCGGTCGGCGCCAACCAGCCCGTCCGGCGCTTGAGGACGAGGCCGTTCAGGCCGATGGGGGTCCGGGGTCAGAGCCCGAGGGCCTCAGCCCGCCCGGACCGTCAGCCGGACGACCCCGTCGAACCCCGCCACCAGCACGGGCGTCTGCGCACCACCGAGGTCGCGTACCGCCGCCCGGTCCTCCGCGGACGCGGTCTCTGCCTCGGTCACGACCGCCGCCGCCTCCAGGGACGTCGCGCCCGAGGCGACCGCCATCGCCACCGCCGTCTGCAGGGCACTGAGCTTCAGGGATTCGAGGGCCACGGTGCCCGCGACATAGGTGCGTCCGGTCTCGTCCCGCACGGCCGCGCCCTCGGGCACGCCGTTGCGGGCCCGCGCGGAACGGGCCAGGGTGACGATCTTGCGGTCCTCGGGGTCGAGCGCGCTGCTGTCGGTCATGATCCGAGCATACGGAAGCGTCAGGGGCGGTCGAGGCGGAGGCGGTCCGCCCGCGGCAGACCCGCGACGACCAGGTCATAGGAGTCCTCGATGAGCTCCCGGACCAGCTCGTCCGGGAGGGCGCCGTCGACGGTGACCGTGTTCCAGTGGCGCTTGTTCATGTGCCAGCCCGGGACGATCAGCCCCTCGTGCTCGCGGCGCAGGCGGATCGCCTCCTCCGGGTCGCACTTGAGGTTGGCCTTCAGCGGCCGCGCGTCGAGGTGCGACAGGGCGAAGAGCTTGCCCTGCACCTTGAAGACCGAGAGCTCCGGGCTGAACGGGAAGTCCTCCACGGCCGCGTCGAAGGACAGGCAGAACGCGCGCAGCTCCTGGGGAGTCATTCCGGCTTCTCCTCCTCGGGCGGGTCCGCCGGGTCCACCGGCTCCGCCAGCACCGTCACGATCTTGTTCCGGCGGCCGGCGGCGGCCTCCGCCGTCAGCCGCAGCTCGCGGCCGTCGGGCAGGTCCACGACGGAGGAGGCGCCCGCGATGGGGACGCGGCCCAGCGCCTTGGCCAGCAGGCCGCCGACCGTCTCGACGTCCTCGTCGTCGAAGGCCTCCAGACCGTACAGCTCACCCAGGTCCCCGATGTCGAGGCGGGCGGTGACCCGGAAGCGGTCCTTGCCGAGGTCCTCCACCGGCGGCAGTTCACGGTCGTACTCGTCGGTGATCTCGCCGACGATCTCCTCCAGGATGTCCTCGATGGTGACGATGCCGGCCGTGCCGCCGTACTCGTCGATGACCACGGCGACGTGGTTGCGTTCCTTCTGCATCTCGCGCAGCAGGTCACCGGCGTTCTTGGTGTCGGGCACGAAGAAGGCGGGGCGCATGGCCGTGGACACCTGCTCGGACTCGGCGTCACGGCTGATGTGCGTCCTGCGGACGAGGTCCTTCAGATAGACGATCCCGACGATGTCGTCCTCGCTCTCGCCGGTCACCGGGATGCGCGAGAAGCCGGAGCGCAGGGCGAGCGTGAGGGCCTGGCGGATGGTCTTGAAACGCTCGATGACCACGAGGTCCGTGCGCGGCACCATGACCTCGCGCACGAGGGTGTCGCCCAGCTCGAAGACCGAGTGCACCATGCGGCGCTCCTCGTCCTCGATGAGGGACTCCTTCTCGGCCAGGTCGACCAGGGCGCGCAGCTCCGCCTCGGACGCGAAGGGGCCGCGCCTGAAGCCCTTGCCGGGCGTGAGCGCGTTGCCGATGAGGATGAGCAGCGACGGGATCGGGCCCATGATCCGGGCCAGCGGCACCAGGACGTACGCCGAGACCGTCGCGGTGTTCAGGGGGTGCTGGCGGCCGATGGTGCGCGGGGAGACGCCGACGGCGACGTACGACACCAGGACCATGACCGTGATGGCGACCAGGAGGGCCTCGGTGGTGCCGTCGAACTCTTGCAGGCAGCCGTAGGTGATCAGCGCGGCGGCGGCCATCTCGCAGGCGACGCGGACCAGCAGCGCGACGTTCAGGTAGCGGGTCGGGTCGGCGGCGACCTGGGAGAGCTTGGCGCTGCCGCGGCGGCCGGAGCGCACGGCCTCCTCGGCGCGGAAGCTGGAAACGCGCGCGAGGCCCGCCTCCGCGCAGGCGGCGAGCCAGGCCACGACGACCAGGGCGATGGCGCCCAGGGCGAGTTGCGGACTCATCGGCGGCGCTACGAGACCGTCGGCGCCGGGGACGGGCCGGTCAGGCCCCGCTCCGCGCGCCAGCCGTCCACGATGGCCGCCTGGAGGCCGAACATCTCGGCCTTCTCGTCCGGTTCCTCGTGGTCGTAGCCCAGCAGGTGCAGCACTCCGTGGACGGTGAGCAACTGGAGCTCCTCGTCCATGGAGTGCTGCGTGTCGGCTTCCTTGCCCTGCTTCTGAGCGACTTCGGGGCACAGCACGATGTCACCGAGCAGCCCCTGCGGCGGCTCGTCGTCGTCCTTGGAGGGCGGACGCAGCTCGTCCATCGGGAAGGACATGACATCCGTGGGACCCGGGAGGTCCATCCACTGGAGGTGGAGCTGCTCCATGGCGTCGGCGTCCACGACGATCACCGAGAGCTCGGAGAGCGGGTGGATGCGCATCCGAGCGAGCGCGTAGCGGGCGATGTCGAGGATCGCCTGCTCGTCGACCTCGGTGCCGGACTCGTTGTTGACGTCGATCGACATGGTGCTGTGTGTGTCTACTTCCCCTTGTGCCCGGACTTGCCGCGGCTCTGGTGCGCGCCGTTCCGGGTGCCGTGCGTGGTGTCGTACTTCTCGTACGCGTCGACGATACGGCCCACCAGCTTGTGCCGGACGACGTCCTGGGACGACAGCCGGGAGAAATGCACGTCGTCGACCCCTTCCAGGATGTCCTGCACCTGGCGCAGACCGCTCTTCGTCCCGTCGGGCAGGTCGACCTGCGTCACGTCACCCGTGATCACGATCTTCGACTCGAAGCCGAGGCGGGTGAGGAACATCTTCATCTGTTCGGGGCTCGTGTTCTGGGCCTCGTCCAGGATGATGAAGGCGTCATTGAGGGTGTTGTGAGTGAGCAGGTAGTCCTGCGTGACGTAGAGGGAGTCCTCGGCGGCCACCTGGATGCAGACGGTCTCCTCCCTGCCCGCGGGCTCGATGCTGTCGATGAAGCGCATCGGGCGTCCGCCGCCTCCCGCCGCGTGGTACTTGTCGCGCTTGCGGGCGAGGCGGAAGGGCTCGATGCCTTCAGGGAGGCGGATGTCGATGATGTGGGCGTCGTGGCGGTGTGCGACCTCCCGGCCGTTCGCAAGGCCGGGCTCGCGGCCCTCGGCAGCCCTGCGGCGGGTGTACGCGACGCCGCCCAGCGACTGGACGAGAGCGATCACATCGTCACGGAGCAGGATCGATGTCGTCGTGTACTGGATCCGGCAGGTGCGGTCCTGCTGCGTGACCGGTCCTCCGTCGGAGTCGAGGAGGCCCTGCAACAGAGCCAGCCGCACCTCGGCGGAGTTGTGCAGGTAGTCGTCCGGGACGAGCTTGGTGTGGGAGCGCGTGCGCAGGAGATCCAGCTCGCGCAGGGCACGGGTGACCGGGTTCTCCAGCGTGACCACGTCGCCCGGTGACTTGACCCTGTTGAGCACGTAGTTCGGGCCACCGCGATGCCGTACCGCGATGCCCGGGAGAGCGGACTCCAGAGCCTCGGCCAGCTCGCGGTCCTCCGAAGCGAAGGAGGGCGCGGTGGAACCGGTCAGGCATCCGTCACCCAGCAGCAGTCCCAGCGCATACGGGTCCATCGGGACCTCACGCTCGGGCATCTGCACCGGCGCGGTGAGGAGTGGCAGCTCGTACCGGCGCGCATGCGCGGCTCGCAGGTCGCCGATCATCTCCTGGGTCTCAAGGACCCGCCATGGCTTGTCGCGGCGCTTGTCGTCACGCGTCCTGACGGTCCACAAGTGCTCCCCGCAGCACAGAGTCCAGGAGCCGTCCTGAGCACTGACGCGGTAGATGTCCCTGTCACCTTGGGGAAAAACACCGAGAACAGGGGTCGGCTCACCGTTCGAGCCGATGACCAGGTCACCGACCTGGAGGTCGCCGATGGGGCGCCAGCCGTCCGGTGTGAGGACGTTTGTGAAGATCGGCTGGCTCCTGCCACGCATATACGCGAGCGGCGCCACCTCAATAGTCCCGGAAGCCATCAGCTTCGGGATCGAGTCCGGGTCGAGCATGTCGTGCAGGGCGTCGTAGAGGGGGCGCAGGTAGGGGTCGATCTTCTCGTAGAGCGTGCCCGGGAGGAACCCCAGCCGCTCTCCGGCCTCGACCGCGGGGCGGGTCAGGATGATGCGGTTGACCTGCTTGGACTGCAGGGCCTGCACCGCCTTGGCCATCGCCAGGTAGGTCTTTCCGGTGCCGGCGGGGCCGATGCCGAAGACGATCGTGTGCTTGTCGATCGCGTCCACGTAGCGCTTCTGGTTGAGCGTCTTGGGGCGGATCGTGCGGCCGCGCGAGGACAGGATGTTCTGCGTGAGCACCTCGGCCGGGGTCTCCTGGCCGTCGCTCTCGCCGTTGTCGCTCGCCTTGAGCATGGCGATCGAGCGTTCCACTGCGTCCTCCGTCATCGGTTGCCCGGTGCGGAGCACCAGCATCATCTCGTCGAAAACGCGCGCAATGAGGGCGACGTCCTTGGAGTCGCCGACCGCGCTGATCTCGTTGCCCCGGACGTGGATGTCGGCCGCCGGGAAGGCCTTCTCGATCACGCGCAGAAGGGAGTCGCCGGATCCCAGAACGGTCACCATGGGGTGCTGGGCGGGGACGGTGAGCTGCGCTCTCGCCTGCTCCTGCGCGGGGGTGTGAGCTGTGGGTGTCTGAGTCATGGGCCGGCGCTGAAGGCCTGCGGTTCCTCCTCGTCACGGCCGCGTAGCTGAGGGCGGCCTCGCGATTCCCAGGGTACGACGGGGGAGTGACATCGCCGTAGAGGTTTTGGGGACGGGGTCGGAAAGGGGGCGGCGGCGCTGGCCGGGGTCCGGGGGGAGCCGCCCGAAGGGCCGGGGGGTCAGGCGGAGCGGCGGAAGCCGATCGTGGGCACGGCGCGCCGCAGCGGCCAGGGCCTCACCAGTTCCTCCGACACGAGCCCCGCCAGGAACCCGTACCTCTCCAGTGCCGCCGGCGACTGCTCCGCGACCGACTGCACCTTCCGCCACCACGCCGCGATCTCCGACCACCCCGGCGCCGACAGCGACCCCCCGAACTCCTGCACCGACAGCGCCGCCGTCAGTCCGGCGAAGGCCAGCCGGTCCGCCAATGGCCAGTCCGCCAGGGTCCCGGCCACGAACCCGGCGACGAACACGTCGCCGGCTCCCGTCGGGTCGAGCGCCTCGACCTCGATCGCCGGTACCTCCGCCGTCTCCCCCGTCCGCCGGTCCACGGCGTACGCACCGTCCGCGCCGCGGGTGACCACCGCGAGCGGCACGTACTCGGTCAGGGCGTGCGCGGCGGCCCGGGGGCAGTCCGCGCCGGTGTACCGCATGGCCTCCTCCGCGTTCGGCAGGAACGCCTCGCAGTGCGGCAGGTCGGGCAGGCCCGCCAGATCCCAGGCGCCGGTGTCGTCCCAGCCGACGTCGCCGAACACGCGGGTGCCGGTGCTCGCGGCCTGGGCGATCCAGGGCGCGCTGACGCCGGGGGCGAGGGAGGCGACGGCGGCTCGGGCGCGGGGCGGGCACTCGGGGGCGGGTTCCTCGGGGGGTGGCTCGTGGCCGTGCGAGACCATGGTGCGCTCCCCCTCGTAGGCCATGGAGACGGTCACCGGGGAGTGCCAGCCGGGCACCGTGCGCGACGGGGAGAGGTCGATGCCCTCGCCGTGCTCCAGGGCGTCCCAGCAGTAGTCGCCGTAGTGGTCGTCGCCGAAGGCCGCCGCGAGGGACGTCCGCAGGCCGAGGCGGGCCAGGGCGGTCGCCATGTTGGCGACGCCGCCGGGGCTCGACCCCATTCCGCGCGCCCAGGACTCCGTGCCCCGCACCGGGGCGGAGTCGAGGCCGGTGAAGATGATGTCCAGGAAGACGGTCCCGGTGAGATAGACGTCCCAGGGCGGGTCGTCCGGCCTGCGCAGCGGGGCGAGGGGATCGGCCTGGCTCTGGCGGTGCGATCCCTTTCCCGGGCCCTTTCCGGCCGGGGCGGTGGACGCGGTCACGATGCGCTCCCTGACGTGGTGCGGGTCAGGCCAGTCTGCACCACATCACCGAGGACGTGACGCCGATCACGCCGGACCCACCCGTCCCGTCAGCTCGCGTGGGGCCCTCGCGCGCCCCCCGCACCGGCATGAGCGGGGGTCACCAGCGGGGCACGGCGGGCGTCGCCCACTGGGGGTCGGCGACCCGCATCGCCGCCGCGTCGTCGCGGTCCCGCAGGGCACCGTCGTCGTCCAGCCACCGCCGGTGCAGTGCGGCCAGCCGCTCGCGGTCGAGTTCCACGCCGAGGCCGGGGGCGTCGGACACGGTGATCCTGCCGTCCTCGAAGGCGAGCCGCTCGGTGAGGACGTCCTCCGACTGCCAGGGGTAGTGGGAGTCGCAGGCGTGGTGGAGGTCCGGGACGGTGGCCGCCACGTGGGTCATCGCGGCGAGGGAGATGCCGAGGTGGGTGTTGGAGTGCATCGACACGCCGACGCCGAAGGTTCGGCAGACGGCGGCGAGCCGCTGGGTGTTGCGCAGTCCGCCCCAGTAGTGGTGGTCGGAGAGCACGACCTGGACCGCGCCGCGGGTGAACGCCTCCTCGATCTCGGCGAAGGTCGTCACGCACATGTTGGTGGCGAGCGGCACTCCGGTGCGTTCGGCGACCTCGGCCATGGCGGGTGTGCCGAGCGCCGGGTCCTCCAGGTACTCCAGGACGTCCCCGAGCTCGCGGGCCACCCGCACGGACGTCTCGACGGACCAGGCGCCGTTCGGGTCGAGCCGCAGCGGGTGCCCCGGGAAGGCCGCGGCGAGCGCGCGTACGGCGGCGATCTCCTCGGCCGGCGGGAAGACGCCGCCTTTGAGCTTGAAGGAGGTGAAGCCGTGGCGCTCCTTGAAGCGGCGGGCCTGTTCCACCACTCCGGCCGGGTCGACGGCGGCGCCCCAGTCGTCCTTCTCGGCCGGCATGCCCTCGGGGTGGTGGGCCCACTTGTAGAACAGGTAGGCGCTGTACTCGACGGCGTCGCGCACCTTGCCGCCGAGCAGCGTGTGCACGGGCAGTCCCAGCGCTTTGCCGAGGGCGTCCAGGCAGGCGACCTCGAAGCCGGAGACGACGGACAACCGCAGCTTCTCGGCGGTCTGGACGCCGCGCAGCCCGCCGACGTCGACGGAGTTCCGCACGCGCGAGGCGTCCACCGCGACCCGGTCCGCGACGGTGAACAGGCCGTTCAGGTCGCTGACCTGGCGTCCTTTCAGCCGCTCGGCGAAGGCCCGGGCCAGGTCCAGGTACTTGGCGTCGCCGTAGGTCTCCCCCACGCCGGTGATGCCGTCGGCGGTGACGACCTCGACGATCAGCCGGGGTGTGTACGGCTGGTGCACGCCCTGGGTGTTCAGCAGCGGCGGGTCCGCGACCAGGATCGGGGTGAGCCGCACGTCGGTGATGGCGAGGTTCACGGGGTGTCTCCCACGAGGTCGAGTCCGGCGGTGAGGACGGCGGTGAGGGCGGCCTGGTCGGCGGGCGAGGGGTCGGTGAGCGGGGCGCGCACCGGGCCCGTCCGGTGGTCGCGCAGCCGGGTGGCCGCGGCCTTCACCGGCGGCACGGCGTACCCGGGGACGCGGTCGCGCGGTTCGGCGGACGGCACATGGAAGTCGCGCGGCAGCTTGTCGGCGATGCCGTGGGTCGCCGTCGCGCGGGGCGGTGGAGAAGGCGTCGGCGATCTCGAGGGATCTCATCCATGGATGAGAATGGCGGTTGGGTATGAGAACGTCAACCGCGCCGGCGACCCTGATCGCCCTCGGCGTAGGTCAGACACAGGGGGGCGTCGCGCGGCTGGGTCCGTACCGCCGCCACCGGCTCCCCGCACCTCGACGAGGCGTCGAGGAGCGGATCGTCACCGTGATGCGGGAGATCCGGGCGAAGGCCGAGGCGACGGTTCCGGGTGGTCCCGGAGCGGTGCGCCGACGGTAGCGAAAAGGCCTGCGCCACAAGGCGAAAGGCCCGTTTCTACCCGGGCTTCACCGGCTCAAACGCAACGTGCTTCACATCACACCGTCCCGGCTCACGCGCCCGACTGCTTGCTTGATACAAATTGCCCGCGCGTTCCTGTCCGTCGACGGTCGTCGCCCCCTCCCCCTTTCTGCCGCTCCTTTCGCATGCCCTGGGAACGCCCGTGTTCGCCCCTCGCACCACGCCCTGGCCCCTCGTCGCCCTTTTCGCGGCCGGGTACCTCGCCCCGTATCTGCTGCCGACCACCGTCGGCCGGCTCGACTCGGGACTTCCGCTCTCCGCCACGCAGGCCGGCGCCGTCGGCAGTGCCCTGCTGCTGAGTTCGGCCGCCGCCGGATTCGTCCTGGCCTCCCGGGTCGAGCGGGTCGGAGCCCGCACACTCGCCCGTCTCGGCCTCGCCCTGGCCCTCCTCGGCTACGGCGGCGCCGCCCTGGCCACCTCGATTCCCGCCGTCGTCGTGGGCGCCGTCGTCGGCGGCTTCGGCTCGGGCACGGCCACCACCGTCGCCGCCACCCTCATCGCGGGCCTGGGGGACCCGCACCGAGCCTCCACCGCCGGTCTGTTGAGCGTCTCCGGCCTCGCGGGCGCGGTGTATCTGACGGTGCCGCACCTCGGCCCCGGGCACGGTCTGCCCCTGGCCGCGCTCGCCCTCACGGCCCTGGCCGTGTGGCCGCTGACCGGCCGCCTCCCCGTCGGGACGCCCCCACCGCCCACCCGGCGCCCCACGGCCCGGCCGCCGCACGCCCGTTCGGGGCTGGTGCTGGCCGCCGCCATGGTGTGCTGGTCGCTCGCGCAGAACTCCCTGTGGGGCGTGAGCGGCCGGATAGGTCTTGAGCAGGCGCACCTGGGCGAGGCCGCCGTGGGCGCCGTCTTCGCGGTGGCGCTCGGCGCCGGGCTCGCCGGTGTCCTGGCGGCCGGTGCCCTCGGGGCACGCCTCGGACGCGCGGTGCCGATCGGCCTGGGCACGGTCCTCATCGCGGGCTGCATCGTCCTCAGCGCCTCCGCGACCGGCTTCGGGAGCTTCGCGGCCGGCGAGATCGCCTGGAACACGCTCTACCCGGTGGTGCTGTCGTACCTCATCGGGCTCGCCGCCTCGCTCGACCCGCGTGGCCGCTGGGCAGTGCTGGTCGGCTCGGCGTCCTCGCTGGGCACCGCCGCCGGGCCGCTGACCGGCAGCGTGCTGGCGGCGCAGGCCGGGTTCCCGGCCATGGGCGCGGTGCTCGGCGGGGGGCTGCTGGTGATCGCCGTGCCGATGACCGCCGTCGCCCTGCACACCGGCGGACGTCCGCTGCTGCCCGGCGCGATCCGCCGCCGCGGCGGCCACCCGGCCGCCCTGCTCGCCGCCGCCACCGGCACGCCCACCGGCGCGGTCCCCGAGATCGGTGCCCCGGAGCAGCCCGTGGTGGAGATCCCGGTGGAGGCCGCCGCCGTCCCCGCCCAGCGCGCCTACGGCAAGGCGGGTTCGGAGGTCCTCTGAGTCCGGCCCGGAGCCAGTGCCGCGCCAGGCGACGTTTGCCCATGGAGGAGCGCGGTGCGTGCTCTCGGCGGGCCGGCCGGAAGTCCTCGTCCTGGACGCACTTGGGCTTTCGGCCGGTGCGGCGGTGGGGGCCCCTCCCGTTCGAGCGAAGCCGAGAACGGGGGAGCGTGCCGCACGTCGCGACGGGGCGAACGTTGCCTGCTGCGGCACTAGCCGAAGGTGTAGGCCTCCACCTCGGCCAGATACCGCGCCCGCAGCTCCTCGTCGTCCTCCAGGAAGGAGGCGAGGAAGGAGTTGCGGGCGAGTTCCCGCAGCCGTTCCCCGGTGAGGCCGAGGGTGGCGCGCACGGCCTCGAAGTTGTCGCCGGCGTAGCCGCCGAAGTAGGCCGGGTCGTCGGAGTTGACCGTGCACATCAGGCCGGCGTCCAGCATGGCCGGCAGGGGGTGGTCGGCGAGGGCGTCGACGGTGCGCAGCCGCACGTTGGACAGCGGGCACAGCGTCAGCGGCACCCGGTCGCGCACCAGCCGCTCCACCAGCGCCGGGTCCTCCACGCAGCGCAGCCCGTGGTCGACCCGCTCCACCCCGAGGATGTCCAGCGCCTCGGCGATGTACTCGGGCGGGCCCTCCTCACCGGCGTGGGCGACCCGGCGCAGGCCGAGCGCGGCGGCCCTCTCGTAGACCTCGCGGAACTTCACCGGCGGGTGCCCGACCTCGGCCGAGTCGAGACCGACCCCGGTGATCCGGTCCAGGTAGGGCTTGGCGGCGTCCAGCGTGGCCAGGGCCGACTCGGCGGACTCGTCGCGCAGGAAGCACAGGATCAGCCGGGTGGAGACGCCGTGGTTCGCCTCGCTGCTCCCCAGCGCCCGCCACAGTCCCTCGACGACCGTGCCGAGCTCCAGACCGCGGCTGGTGTGGGCCTGCGGGTCGAAGAAGATCTCCGCGTGCCGCACGCCCTGCGCGGCCGCCCGGGCGAGGTACTCGTTCGCCAGGTCCTCGAAGTCCCGCTCGGTGCGCAGGACGGCCATGAGCTCGTAGTACAGGTTCAGGAAGGACTGGAGGTCGTCGAACCGGTAGGCCTCGCGCAGCTCTTCCGTGTCGGCGTACGGCAGCGTGAGGCCGTTTCGGGTGGCGAGCTCGAAGGCGAGTTCCGGTTCCAGGGTGCCTTCGATGTGAAGGTGCAGTTCGGCTTTGGGGAGGGACATCAATTCATCGTACGGCCGTTTCACCGACGCTTCGGAACCGGTACCCGCAGGAGATCGTGGGCCACGGTCAGCTCGCCGTCGTACCCGGCGGCCCGCGCCTGCCGCTCGAACTCGTCGGGATCGGTGTACCGCTGGCTGAAGTGGGTCAGCACGAGGTGGCGCACGCCGCCGTCCCGGGCCACCCGCGCGGCCTGACCGGCGGTCAGGTGTCCGTGCTCGACGGCGAGTTCCTCGTCCTCGTCGAGGAAGGTCGACTCGATGACGAGCATGTCGCAGTCCTCGGCGAGCGCGTACACGCCGTCGCACAGCCGGGTGTCCATGACGAACGCGAACCGCTGCCCGCGCCGCACCTCGCTGACGGCGTCGAGGCCGACCGCGCCGAGAAAGCCCTCGCGCTGGATGCGGCCGACGTCCGGGCCCGCGATGCCGTGCGCGGCGAGCCGCTCGGGCAGCATGCGGCGACCGTCGGGCTCGACGAGCCGGTAGCCGTACGACTCCACCGGATGCGACAGCTTCCGGGCTTCCAGTGTGTAGCCGCCGGTGCGGGCGAGGGGCCCGTCGGCGTCGACCGGGGCCTCGGTGACGCCGACGGTCTCGCGGTAGGCCGTGGCGTAGCGGAGCCGGTCGAAGAAGCGCTGCCCGGAGCGGGGGTAGTGGGCGGTGATCGCGTGCGGGACCCGGTCGAGGTTGATGCGCTGGATCACACCGGCGAGGCCGAGGCAGTGGTCGCCGTGGAAGTGCGTGACGCAGATCCGGTTCAGGTCGTGGGCGGCGGCCCCGGCGCGCAGCATCTGGCGCTGCGTGCCCTCGCCCGGGTCGAACAGGATGCCCTCGCCGTCCCAGCGCAGCAGGTAGCCGTTGTGGTTGCGGTGCCGGGTCGGGACCTGGCTGGCGGTGCCGAGGACGACGAGTTCACGTACGGACACGGCGGATCATCCCGGGGGCCACTGGAGGCCGCGGCCGCCGAGCACGTGGCCGTGCACGTGCCACACCGTCTGGCCGGCGCCGCTGCCCGTGTTGAAGACCAGACGGTGGCTGTCGAGCTTCTCCTCCTCCGCGACGGCCTGGGCCTCGCGGAGCACGTCCGCGGTGAGGGCCGGGTCGGCGGCGGCAAGGGCGGCGGCGTTCTCGTAGTGCGCCTTGGGGATGATCAGGACGTGGGTGGGGGCCTGGGGGTTGATGTCGCGGAAGGCGATGGTGGTGTCCGTCTGGCGGACGATCGTCGCCGGGACGGTACCGGCGACGATCTTGCAGAACAGGCAGTCGTCCTGGGGTTCCCCTGCCATTTTCCCTCCGGGGGTTGGCCGAACTCGGTCTTGCCGGGCATCGTATCGTCGTCGGGTGCGGGCCGTTCGTGGCTGGTCGCGCCCACGCGGCGGGGCCGCACATCGACACAGCCCCGCGCCCCTAAAGGGTCGGTACGGCCGGGGGCGTCTTGGCGGGAGTGGACTCCAGTGCCTCCAGTGCCAGCCTGATCGCCTCGTCCAGTTGGGTGTCCCTTCCCGCCGCGTGATCCTGCGGGCGTTGCAGGACCTCCACGTCGGGATCCACGCCGTGGTTCTCCACACCCCACTCGTAGCCCTGCAGCCAGAAGGCGTACTTGGGCTGGGTCACGAGGGTGCCGTCGACCAGGCGGTAGCGGCTGTCGATGCCGATGACGCCGCCCCAGGTGCGGGTGCCGACGACCGGGCCGAGACCGAGGGCCTTGACGGCCGCGTTGACGATGTCGCCGTCGGAGCCGGAGAACTCGTTGGCGACGGCCACGACGGGGCCGCGCGGGGCGTCCTCCGGATAGCTGTAGGCGCGCATGCCGCGCGGGACGGCCCAGCCGACGATGCGCCGGGCGAGTTTCTCCACGACCAGTTGGGAGGTGTGGCCGCCGCGGTTCTCGCGGACGTCGACGACCAGGCCCTCGCGGGCGACCTCGACCCGCAGGTCGCGGTGGATCTGGGCCCAGCCGGGGGCCTGCATGTCCGGGACGTGGAGATAGCCGAGGCGGCCGCCGGACTTCTCGTGGACGTAGGCGCGCCGGTCGGCGACCCAGGCGTGGTAGCGCAGGGGCTCCTCGTCGGCGACCGGGACGACGACGGCGTGCCGGGGATCGCCGCCGCCGGACGGGGAGATGGTCAGCTCCACCGGCTTGCCGGCCGTGCCGATCAGCAGCGGGCCGGGGCCGAGAACCGGGTCGACCGGCTGGCCCGCGACGGCGACGATCGCGTCCCCGGGGCGTACCGCGACACCGGGCGCGGCCAGCGGGCTGCGGGCGTCCGGGTCGGAGGTCTCGGAGGGCAGGATGCGGTCGACGCGCCAGCCGCCGTCCTCGTGCCGGGAGAGGTCGGCGCCGAGCAGACCCTGGCGGGGGCCGCCTCCGCGCCCCCCGCGCGGGGTGACGTAGGCGTGCGAGGTGCCCAGTTCGCCCTGGACCTCCCACAGCAGGTCGACCAGGTCGTCGTGGGTGGCGACCCGCTCCACCACCGGGCGGTAGCGGTCGAGGACGCCGTCCCAGTCGACGCCGCTCATGTCGGGCCGCCAGAAGTGGTCCCGCATGATGCGGCCGTTCTCGTCGAACATCTGGCGCCATTCGGCCGCCGGGTCGACGATCTGGCGTACCCGGCTCAGGTCGACGGTGATGTTCGTGTCGCTGTCGTCGTCGTTGGAGGCGCGCCGGTCGCTGGGAACGACCTTCAGCCGTCCGTCGGTCCACAGCAGCACCCGCTTGCCGTCGCCGCTCACCGCGAAGTGGTCGGCGTCGACGGCGAGATGCTCGACGCGCTGCTGGGCGAGGTCGTAGCGCTCCAGCTCGGACTTGGGGTCGGGGCCGTCCGGGGTGGCCCGGGACGCGCCGAGGACCCCGGAGACCGGGTGGCGCAGCCACAGCACACCGTCCTTGGCGGCGCGCAGGTTGGTGTAGCGGGCGGCCTCCACCGGGAAGGGCACGATGCGGTCGGCGAGGCCTTCGAGGTCGATGCGGGTGGTGGGGGTGCCCTCGCTGTCGGGGGTCTCCTCCCGGTCGGGCGTCTCGAAGGACCGGCCGTGCCGCTGCGGCCCGAAGGGGGACGGAGTGGTGGCCGCGAGGGTGATCAGATGCGGCCGGGCGCCCTCCACGAAGGCCAGGTCGAAGACGTGCTCGTCGTACACCGGGTCGAAGGAACGGGTCGACAGGAACGCGAGGTGCTTGCCGTCCATCGTGAACGCCGGCGCGTAGTCCTGGAAGCGCAGCGGGGTGGCCTCGGTGACCGACAGGTCGGTGGTGTTGGCGAGCTTCAGCTGGCTCAGGGGCCGCGGGCCGGGGTGGGACCAGGCCAGCCAGGACGAGTCGGGCGAGAAGACGGGCCCCGACACGTCACCGTCCTCACTGCGGTCCACCTCGCGCACCTCGCCCGTCTCGCGTTCCACGAGCAGCAGGCGGCCGTCGTGGCAGGCGACCGCGGCCCGGCTGCCGTCGGGCGCCATCGCGAGATCCAGGACCCGGCCGAGTTGCCCGGCGGCGATCCGGCGGGGTGTGGCCCCGGGGGCGAGTCCGGTGGCGGGCGCGAACTCCAGGGCGTCGTCGCCCTCGGCGTCCGTCACCCACACCACCCACTCCTCGCCGTCCGCGCGGAACGTCCGCGGCAGCCGGGCCCGCACGCCGGGCGTCACGGCCAGGGCGCGGGCCGGACCGGAGCGGTGGGTGACCCAGTGCACGCAGCCGCGTACGGCGACCGCGCTGCCGCGTGCGGTGTGGTCCGGGCAGGCCGACCCGAACCAGCGGGAGGCGTTCACCGGGAACGGCTGCAGATCGGCGCGCTGTCCGCCCAGCCGCACGTCCAGCCGCCGCGGCTCGGCCCCCTCCAGGTCGTCCAGCACCCACAGTTCACCGGCGCTGGAGTAGACGACACGGGTGCCGTCGCTCGCGGCGTGCCGGGCGTAGAAGCCGTCGAGAGCCGTGTGCCGGCGCAGGTCGGATCCGTCGGCGAGGGAGGAGTAGAGCGCGCCGGTGCCCTCGTGGTCGGAGAGGAAGGCGATGCGGTCCCCGACCCACAGCGGGTACTCGATGTTGCCGTCGAGGTCCTCGTGCAGCCGCACGAACTCCCCGTCGTCCTGCCGGTCGATCCACAACTTGCCCGCGGTACCGCCCCGGTACCGCTTCCACCAGGCGGCCTCACGGCCCATCGGCGCGGACAGCAGCACCGTGTGCGGCCCGTGGGCGACATCGCCCACGGGCCCGTACGGCAGGACGGCGGCCGGGCCGCCGTCCAGCGGGACGGCACGGGCCCAGGTGCGGCGCAGACTCGCCTGGCCCTGGGTGCTGATGGCCAGGACCTCACCGTCCGGGGTCCAGCCGCGCACCTGCGTCTTCGCACTCCCCCAGTACGTCAGCCGCCGGGCGGGACCGCCGTCGACCGGGGCGACGAACACCTCCGGGGCGCCGTCTCTCGTGGAGGTCCAGGCGACCGTGGTGCCGTCGGGCGAGATGCGGGGCTGGGTCACCGGCATGTTGTCGGCGCTGACCCGCCAGGCCCGGCCGCCGTCGAGCGGAGCGAGCCACACGTCGTCCTCGGCGGTGAAGGCGACCAGGTCACCGTGCACATGGGGGAACCGGAGGTAAGCAGGCGATGTCACCTGATCACCCTATGCAGGGACACCGCCGCGCGGACAGGGTTCGGATCACTTGCCCTCGACGGGGCGGCAGTCCGGGTACCGCTCGCACCAGATGGTCTGGGTGACGGTCACGGTGACGGTCGGACCGGGCCCGCCGTTCGCGGGCCCGCCGACGGGCGGCGGGCTGGTGGAGTCGCAGTCGCCGAGCCCGTCGACCTCGAACCACACCTTGCCGTCCACCTTGGCGGTGATGTCTCCGCGCACGCAGGCCCCGTTCACGGCGTGGGTGACCTTGCCGTCGACGGTGATCTCCTTGCCGTCGTTCGTCTCGCCCTCGCAGTCGACGGTCGCGACGGTCCGCTCACGCGCCGAGGGTGACGACTTCCCGCCGCTCTCCCCGTAGGAGGCGGTGCAGGTGAGCCAACGCACTCCCGCCTTCTGCCGGTTGAGTTCCTTGGTCACCGTCTCGTCGGTGGTGTACGCGACGGACGCCGAGCTGATGCTGCCCGGCTCGCAGGCCACAGCGCCGCCCACCGCCACCGCGGCGAACGTCGCCGCGACCGCCACCCGCCGACCGCGCGGCCCCAGCCGATTCCTCCTCGAAGCCCCCATGAAGGGGAGCCTGCCACCGACGGGGGCCGCGCGGTAGGGCGCAAAGGCGTCAGCCGCGCAGCAGCAGCCACTCCTGGAGCTCCACCAAGTTGCCCTCGGGGTCCTTGAGATGCGCCACCCGCATACGGTCCGTCAGGAGCACCGGGCCGTGCAGCACCGTGGCGCCGCGCATCGTGATCTCCTCGCAGTACGCGTCCAGCCCGTCCACCCGCAGCACGACCAGGGAGCGGTGACCGGCCGCCGGGTCGCCCAGTTCGTCGAGCACCTCGGCCATCACCGACCGGTCCTGCAACGCGATTCCCGCTGAGCCCACGGCGGGGCTGAACTTCTCGTACGGACCGTCCGCCGCGCCCGACTGCGGTTTGAGGCCGAGGACCTCGCCGTAGAAGCGGTAACAAGCGGAGAAGTCGGTCACGAGCAGACGAACCTGGGCGAGTTCCACGGTGCCTCCAAGCGGTCAGGACCAGCGTCCGGTGCGTGCCAGGAGTACGGCCGCGGCGGCCGTCCCGGCAGTCGATGTGCGCAGCACACTGCGCCCGAGGCGGTACGCCTGCGCCCCCGCCTCCTCGAACAGCGCCAGTTCCTCCGGCGCCACGCCCCCCTCGGGCCCCACGACCAGGACGATCTCGCCGGTGGCCGGCAGCGCGGCCGTGGCCAGCGGCGCGTCCCCGCTCTCGTGCAGCACGGCGGCGAAGTCCGCCCCGGCGAGCAGGGCGGCGACCTGCTTGGTCGTGGCCGCCTCCGCGACCTCGGGGAAGCGCACCCGGCGGGACTGCTTGCCGGCTTCCCGGGCCGTCGCCCGCCACTTGCCCAGCGCCTTGACCCCGCGGTCGCCCTTCCACTGCGTGATGCAGCGAGCCGCCGCCCAGGGCACGATCGCGTCGACGCCGGTCTCGGTCATCGTCTCGACGGCGAGCTCGCCCCGGTCGCCCTTGGGCAGCGCCTGGACGACGGTGACCCGAGGCTGCTCCTCGGGCTCCTCGGACACCGAGTCCAGCTGGACGATCAGCCGGTCCTTGCCTTCCGTGTCGAGCACGACACCGTCCGCCCAGCGGCCGGCCCCGTCCGTGAGGACGACGTCCTCACCGGCCCGCAGCCGCTTCACGGAGACGGCGTGCCGCCCCTCCGGCCCGTCGAGGACGTACCGGCCGCCGCCGCCCGCGTCGAAGTGCCCGACCACGAACACCGGCGCGGTCACAGCACGCCACCGCCCGTCGACGAGGCCCGGGCGGCGGCCAGTTCACCGGCCAGCACCTCGACCAGTTGCCCGGCGGGCAGCTCACGCGCCATCTTGTGCCCCTGCCCGGCCCACAGCGCCATGCCCTGCGCGTCGCCGGCCTTGGCGGCGGCCTTGCGCAGCGGCGAGGTGAGGTGGTGGATCTCGGGGTAGGCGGCGGGCGCGTACGGGCCGTGCTCACGCAGGAACCGGTTGACCAGGCCGCGTGCCGGACGGCCCGAGAACGCCCGGGTCAACTCCGTACGCACGAACAGGGGGTTGGTCAGCGCCTGCTTGTGCAGGGCGTTCGCGCCCGACTCGTGCGTGGCGAGGAAGGCGGTGCCCAGCTGGGCCGCGCTCGCGCCCGCCGCGAGGACCCCGGCGATCTGGCCGCCGCGCATGATGCCGCCCGCGGCGATGACCGGGATGCTCACGGCCTCGCGGACCTGGGCGATCAGCGACAGCAGCCCGATGCCGGACCCGTCCGTCTCGGGGATGTCCCGGTGGGTGCCCTGGTGGCCGCCCGCCTCGACGCCCTGGGCGATGACCGCGTCCGCGCCCGCCCGCTCCACCGCCCGGGCCTCGTCGGGAGTGGTCGCGGCGGCCAGGACGAAGGTGCCGACCCGGTGCAGGGTGTCGACGACCTCACGGCCGGGGACACCGAAGTGGAACGACACCACCGGCACGGGGTTGTCGCGCAGCACCACGAGCTTGGCCTCGAAGCCGTCGTCGCGTCCGCTGTCCGGATCGCCGAGCTCGGTCTCGTACCAGGTGGCCTCGCCGGCCAGTTGGTGGGCGTAGACGTCGACGGCGGCGGGGTCGGCGTACTCCGGCTGCGGCATGAACACGTTGACGCCGAAGGGCCTGCCGGTGAGGCTCCGAAGCTGCTTGATCTCCTGGTACATCCCGTCGGCGGTCTTGTACCCGGCGGCGAGGAAACCGAGCCCTCCCGCTTCGCACACGGCGGCGGCGAGCTGCGGCACGGAGACGCCGCCCGCCATGGGGGCCTGCACGATCGGGAGGGGGAAGAGATCGGTCAGTGCGGAGGACATGACCGCATGTTGTCACGTCCTCCGAACAACCCCGAAACCGGCCTGCCGACTGGCATAGACCAGAAGCACGACCCGTTCCAGCGCCCGCTGCGGGCGTCCTTCGACCGCGAGAACAACCCCTGCCGACCCGGCTGACCACGCCACCCGGGGGACAAACCCCCGAACCCCCGGCAGCACCCCGAGCACCCGCGTCAGCGCCCGTTGAAGGCATCCTTCAACCGCGAGAACAACCCCTGCTGACCCGGCTGGAACTGGCCCGTGGGGCGCTCCTCGCCGCGGAGCTTGGCGAGCTCGCGCAGCAGGCGTTCCTGCTCGGGGTCGAGCTTGGTCGGGGTGGTGACCTCGACGTGGACGATGAGGTCGCCGCGTCCGCCGCCGCGCAGGTGGGTGATGCCCCGGCCGTGCAGCGGGATCGACTGGCCGGACTGGGTGCCCGGGCGGATGTCGACCTCTTCGAGGCCGTCGAGCGTCTCCAGCGGCACCTTCGTGCCGAGGGCGGCCGCAGTCATCGGGAGCGTCACCGTGCAGTGCAGGTCGTCGCCGCGGCGCTGGAACTGCGCGTGGGGCAGTTCGTGGATCTCGACGTAGAGGTCACCGGCCGGGCCACCGCCGGGGCCGACCTCGCCCTCGCCGGCGAGCTGGATGCGCGTGCCGTTGTCGACACCGGCCGGGATCTTGACCGTGAGCGTGCGGCGGGACCGGACGCGGCCGTCGCCCGCGCACTCGGGGCACGGCGTCGGGACGACCGTGCCGAAGCCCTGGCACTGCGGGCAGGGGCGCGAGGTCATGACCTGGCCCAGGAAGGAGCGGGTGACCTGCGAGACCTCACCTCGGCCGCGGCACATGTCACACGTCTGGGCGGAGGTGCCCGGGGCCGCGCCCTCACCGCTGCAGGTGTTGCAGACGACGGCCGTGTCGACCTGGATGTCCTTCGTCGTGCCGAAGGCGGCCTCGTCGAGCTCGACCTCGATACGGATCATGGCGTCCTGGCCGCGGCGGGTACGCGAGCGCGGTCCGCGCTGCGACGCCGTGCCGAAGAACGCGTCCATGATGTCCGAGAAGTTCCCGAAGCCGCCGGCTCCGAAGCCGCCCGCGCCGCCGCCGGCCTGCGAGAGCGGGTCGCCGCCGAGGTCGTAGACCTGCTTCTTCTGCGGGTCCGACAGCACCTCGTAAGCGGCGTTGATCTCCTTGAACCGCTCCTGGGTCTTCGGATCGGGGTTGACGTCCGGATGCAGCTCGCGGGCGAGCCGCCGGAAGGCCTTCTTGATCTCTTCCTGCGACGCGTCGCGGCGCACGCCGAGTACGGCGTAGTAGTCCGTGGCCACTACGACTCCGCCAGGATCTGTCCGACGTACCGTGCCACTGCGCGTACCGCTCCCATCGTTCCCGGGTAGTCCATGCGGGTCGGTCCGACCACGCCGAGCTTGGCGACTGCCTCGCCGCCCGAACCGTAGCCGACCGACACGACGGACGTGGAGTTGAGTCCTTCGTGGGCGTTCTCGTGACCGATCCGTACGGTCACGCCCGGATCCTGCGCCTCGCCGAGCAGCTTCAGGAGCACGACCTGCTCCTCCAGCGCCTCCAGCACCGGCCGGATCGTGAGGGGGAAGTCATGACCGAAGCGGGTCAGATTGGCGGTGCCGCCGATCATCAGCCGCTCCTCGTTCTCCTCGACGAGCGTCTCCAGGAGTGTGGAGAGCACCGTGGAGACCGTACCCCGGTCCTCGTGCTCGAACGCCTCCGGGAGATCCTCCACCAGACTGGGCACATCCGCGAAACGGCGGTTCGCCACCCGGCTGTTGAGGCGCGCGCGCAGATCCGCGAGCGAGGCGTCGCCGAAGGGCGCCGGGCAGTCGACCACCCGCTGCTCGACCCGCCCGGTGTCCGTGATCAGCACGAGCATCACCCGGGCGGGCGCCAGGGAGAGCAACTCCACGTGCCGCACGGTCGAGCGGGTCAGCGACGGGTACTGCACCACGGCGACCTGGCGCGTGAGCTGCGCGAGCAGCCGTACCGTGCGCGCCACGACGTCGTCGAGGTCGACGGCACCCTCGAGGAAGTTCTGGATCGCGCGCCGCTCGGGCGCGGTCATCGGCTTGACGCCGGCGAGCTTGTCGACGAACAGCCGGTAGCCCTTGTCGGTGGGGATGCGCCCGGCGCTGGTGTGCGGCTGGGCGATGTATCCCTCGTCCTCCAGGGCCGCCATGTCGTTGCGGACGGTGGCCGGGGAGACGCCGAGGCTGTGCCGCTCGGTGAGGGCCTTGGAGCCCACCGGCTCCTCGGTGCCGACGTAGTCCTGGACGATGGCGCGCAGCACCTGAAGCCTGCGTTCACTGAGCATCGCGCACACCTCCAGATGTCTCCGTCTGCTGCCCTGCCGGTCCGGCCTGGCACTCTGCGCGTGCGAGTGCCAGCATTCCCCGGCCCAGTGTACGGCGGTGGGGTACACCCCCGGCAAGGCTGGTCGTGCGGCGCCGTGCCCCGGGCGAGGCGCACCGCTAGCGTCGCCGTATGACGGTGACTTGGGAAGACCTCGGGTGGGAGCGCGTGGCCGCCGGGGTGGGGCGGTGCCGGCTGCCGGTGTGGGACTGCACGGCGGGGCTGGTGGTCGGCGACGGCGCCGCCCTCGTGATCGACGCGGGGTCGAGCCTCGCCGAGGGCGCGAAGGTGCGGGCGCAGGCGGGGGCGGCCGCGGGTCACCGTGTGACGCATCTCGCGCTGACCCATCCCCACTTCGACCATGTCTTCGGGGCGGCGGCCTTCACGGACACCGAGGTGTTCGGCGCGGTGGGCGTGGACGCGGTGCTGACGCGGGTGCGGGACCGGGAGGACCTGCGCGCGGACGCGGTGCGCAACGGTCTGGCGGCTGACACGGCCGGGGAGGCGGCGGAGCGGCTGGCCCCGCCCGGCCATCTGGTCTCCGGCGAGTGGACCCTCGATCTGGGCGGCGGCCGGCAGGTCCTGCTGGCGAACGTCGGCCCCGGGCACACCGCGTACGACCTGGCGGTGCTGGTGCCGGGAGATCCGGAGGTGGTGTTCTGCGGCGACCTGGTCGAGGAGTCGGGTGAGCCGCAGGCGGGCCCGGACGCCGTGCCGTCGCACTGGCCGGCCGCCCTGGACCGGCTGCTCGGCCTGGGCGGCGAGGACGCGCTGTACGTCCCCGGTCACGGAGCGGTGGTGGACGCGGCGTTCGTGCGGGCGCAACGCGACGCGCTGGCGGCGCGTTTCGGCGTGTCGCGGTGATCGCCGTTCGCCTTCTCCTATCGTCATTCGAATGCGCCAGTACTCCGCCGATCTGACTCCCCCGTGGAAGAAGCCCAAGCCGGTGCCAGAGGTCGCGGCGGAGCCGGGTCTGGTCGTGGAGGAGCCGGGGACCGGCTTCTGCGGTGCGGTGATCCGCTGCGAGGCGGGCACGGTGACGCTGGAGGACCGCTTCGGCAAGCACCGGGTGTTTCCCCTGGAGCCGCGCGGCTTCCTGCTGGAGGGCAGGGTGGTGACCCTCGTCCGCCCGGCCCCGGGCGGCCCCGCGCGTCCCGCCCGCACGGCCTCCGGGTCGGTCGCCGTCCCCGGCGCGCGCGCCCGCGTGGCCCGCGCCGGCCGCATCTACGTCGAGGGCCGCCACGACGCCGAGCTGGTCGAGAGGGTGTGGGGCGACGACCTGCGCATCGAGGGCGTGGTCGTGGAGTACCTGGAGGGCGTCGACGACCTTCCCTCGATCGTCTCCGAGTTCGCCCCCGGGCCGGACGCCCGCCTCGGCGTCCTGGTCGACCACCTGGTCCCGGGCTCGAAGGAGTGGCGCATCGCCCGGTCCGTCACCAGTGACCACGCCCTGGTCGTGGGCCACCCGTACATCGACGTCTGGGAGGCGGTGAAGCCGTCGTCCCTGGGCATCGGCGCCTGGCCCCGCGTCCCCCGCGGCGAGGACTGGAAGACGGGCGTGTGCAGGGCCCTGGGCTGGCCGGAGAACACGGGGGCGGCCTGGCAGCGGATCCTGTCGGGGGTGCACTCGTACAAGGACCTGGAGCCGGAGCTGCTGGGCAGGGTCGAGGAACTGATCGACTTCGTCACGGCGCCGTAGCCGCGCTCGACTGCGGGCCATCGTGCCGCTGCGGCGGCCCAGGTGGGCGCTGAGGGCGCCCCTGCTCGGGGAGCCCGGGGATTCCCCGGACCCTGGGGATTCCGGGGACCCCGGGGAGCCGGGGAGCCGGGGACCCCGGGGAGCCCGGGGAGTCCGGGGAGCCCGGGGGCCCCGGGAAGCCGGGGAATCCGGGGAATCCGGGGAATCCGGGGAATCCGGGGACCCCGGGAAGCCGGGGAATCCGGGGAATCCGGGGACCCCGGGAAGCCGGGGAATCCGGGGACCCCGGGACCCCGGGGAGGCACCCCGCTACGCCGGGCCGCGCACCCGCCCGGCCGCAGCACCGGCCCCGAGCACCTCAGTCCACGAGATCGCGCACCACCCCGTCCGCCAGCAACCGCCCGCGCAAGGTCAGCACAGCACGGCCCTGCGCATACAGCCCCTCCTGGAGCAATCCTTCGGACAGGGCCCGCCGAGACGCCGCGAGCCCCTCCTCCCGCAGCAGCGACAACGGCGCCCCGTCCCGCAGCCGGAGCTCCAGCAGGATCCGCTCGACCCGCCGGTCCTCCTGCGAGAGCACCTCACGCCCCGCCCCCGGCGACCTCCCCGCAGCCAGCGCGGCCGCGTACGCCCCCGGATGCTTCACGTTCCACCACCGCACCCCGCCCACATGACTGTGCGCACCGGGCCCGGCACCCCACCAGTCGGCCCCGCGCCAGTACAGCTCGTTGTGCAGGCAGCGCCCGGCCTCGGAGGTCGCCCAGTTCGACACCTCGTACCACGCGAAGCCGGCGCCGGAGAGGACCTCGTCCGCGATCAGATACCGGTCGGCGTGGACGTCGTCGTCGGTCATCGGCACCTCGCCCCGGCGGATCCGGCGGGCCAGCTGCGTGCCCTCCTCGACGATCAGGGCGTACGCGCTGACATGGTCCGGTCCGGCGCCCAGCACCGCGTCCAGCGAGGCCCGCCAGTCGTCGTCGGACTCGCCGGGGGTGCCGTAGATCAGGTCGAGGTTGACGTGCTCGAACCCGGCCGCCCGGGCCTCCGCCACACACGCCTCGGGCCGCCCCGGCGTATGCGTGCGGTCCAGCACCTTCAGCACGTGCTGCCGCGCGCTCTGCATCCCGAAGGAGATCCGGTTGAAGCCGCCCTCGCGCAGGGCGGCCAGATACGCGGGATCCACCGACTCCGGGTTCGCCTCGGTCGTGATCTCGGCGTCCGCCGCCAGCCCGAACTCGTCCCGGACGGCCTTCAGCATCCGGACGAGGTCACCGGCGTCCAGCAGCGTGGGCGTCCCCCCGCCCACGAACACCGTCCGCACCGGCCGCGGATCGTCGCCCAGCACCTTGCGCGCCAGCCGGACCTCGTCGGCCAGCGTCTCGGCGTAGTTGTCGCGGGACGCCAGCACGCCGCCGGTGCCGCGCAGCTCGGTCGCGGTGTACGTGTTGAAGTCGCAGTAGCCGCAGCGGGTCGCGCAGTACGGGACGTGCAGATAGAACCCGAGCGGACGATCGGCGGCCCCGGCGAGGGCGGACGCGGGCAGCGCGCCGTCGTCGGGGACGGGCTCGCCGTCGGGGAGTGCGGAAGGCATGCCCTCCATTGTCCAGCACCCGGGCGGTCAGTCCGCCTGGAGCACCAGCAGCGCGAGATCGTCCGCCGGGGGCCGCGCCCCGAAGTCGTGCACCAGCCGCTTGATCCGCTCGGCTATCAGATCCGCGTCCAGCCCGGCGCAGCCGGCCAGCGCCGCCGCGAGACCGTCCCCGTCGTCGAACTGGCGGGAGCCCGAGCGACGCTCGGTCACGCCGTCGGTGACGCACAGCAGCGTGTCGCCGGACCGCAGTTCGAAGGTCTCACTGGTGTAGGTGGCGTCCTCAACAACGCCGAGGAGGGTCTGCGGCGTCGCCGCCGTGTGGACCTCGCCGCCCGCCCCGAGCAGCAGGGGCAGCGGGTGCCCGGCGGAGGCGACGGTGCAGCGGACACCGCCGTCGAAGGGGACGAGTTCCCCGTACAGCAGGGACAGGAAGCGCGTCTGGGGACCGTCGCCGGGCGGGGTCGGCCGCGCGCCCGCGGCGACCAGCGCCCGGGCCGCCGCGTCGGCGGCCTCCGTGGCGTCGTCGAGCAGGAGCTGGTTGAGCCGGTCCAGGACGTCGGCGACCCGGTAGCCCTCGCGGGCCAGCAGCCGCAGCCAGGGCCGGGCCAGGCCGATCACGACGGCCGCCTCGGGCCCCTTGCCCTGGACGTCGCCGACGGCGAAGCACCAGCGGCCGTCACCGGCCGGGAACAGGTCGTAGAAGTCACCGCTCGGCCCGCCCTTGTCGCACGGCTCGTAGACGAGGGCGCTGCGCATGCCGGGGATCTCGGCCACGGCGCCCGGCAGCAGCCCGCGCTGGAGTACGGCGCTGATGGTGGCCTGACGGGCGTACTGCCGGGCGGCGCCGATGGCGAGGGCCACCCGGCGGCTGAGGTCCTCGACGAGGCCGGTGATCTCGTCGGGGAAGCCGGCCGCCCCGGACCGGCCGATGACGAGGGTGCCCAGCGGGCGCCCCCCGGCGACCAGCCGGTACGCGAGGGCCGCGCCCGGCTCACCGGCGTCGTCACCGAGCGCCTCGGCGGGCCAGGGGTAGGCGACGGGCCCGGGCCCGCCCTGCTCCCGACCGCGCTCGAAGGGGGCCGCCCCCATCGGGCCGAACGGTTGCGGCGGGTCCTTCTCCAGGGCGCGGCGCAGCTCCTCGATGCGGTTCTCACTGCCGTGCCACACCCGGGCCAGGCGCGGGCCGCCCGCACCGGCTCCGCCCCTCCAACCGTCGCCGGTGGCCTCGTCCTCCAGCCACACCGCGCACCAGTCGGCCAGCCGGGGCACGATCAGCTGCCCGGCGAGGGCCGCGACCAGGTCCTCGTCGAGCTGTCCGGCGAGCAGGTCGGAGGCCTCGGCGAGGAAGGAGAGGGCGCCGCGGCCGAGCCAGGCGCCGTCGGGACCGTGGCGTCCGTGGCCGTTCTCGTGCCGGTCCCGCCAGTCCCGTAAGTCGTTCCAGTCACGCAGGTCACGGGACTCACGCAGGGCGGGCCAGTCGCGCGCCTCTCCGCCCTCCCGCGAGTCCCACGTCTCCCCGCCCTCCCGCGAGTCCCACAGTTCTCCCCCGGCACGCCAGGCCAGGACGGTCTCCCCCGCCTCGCCGCCCTGGCGTGGTTCCGGCGCCAGGATCTCCGCCACCCGCAGGTGGCGCGCCAGCGCGCGCTCCCCGGCGTACGCCTCGATCTGCTCGCCCGCCGCGCAGCCCGCGGCGGGCAGCCGCGCCCACACGGTCTTGCGCCCCGTGCGGTACGTGATCCCCCACGCCTCGCAGAGCGCGCCGACCAGCCGCAGGCCGCGCCCGTACTCGGGGGTGTCGTGCGGTGTCTCCGGCTCGCTGCCGCGCGGGGCGCGGGAGGGATGGTGGTCGGAGACCTCGACGACGAGCGCGGCCGTGTCCGGGGTGCCGCCTTCGAGCCGGCACTCCACCTCGACGGCGGTGCCGGCGTGCACGACGGCGTTGGTGACGAGTTCGCTGACGACGAGCGCGGCGTCGTCGGCGAGGCGGTCGGTGAGGCGGTCGGTGAGGCGCCCGGCACCGGGCAGGCCGAGCCCGGTCCACTCGACGAGCGCCGCGCGCACCAGGGCGCGGGCGGCGCCCGGCGCGAGAGGGCTGCCGGGCAGGGTCGCGTGCGCCCGCGCGTGCTCCGGCGCGGGCGCCTCGGATGCGGACCCGGGCGTCGCGCGGGCGGTCGCACGCGTATCGGGGGCGAGCGCCCCGGCGGGCGGTGTGATCACCTCAGCGGGCGGTGCGGGCTCCTCGGAAACGGGCCCCTCCTGGACCGGCACGGGCGTCTCCCCAGCGTGTGCAGGCGCCCCTGAGGCACGGGAAGCGGTCTCCCGTTGCGTCGGAATGGCCCCCATGGACAGCTCCCCGGGCAGTTCGTACGAATACGCCACAGTCGATGCCGACAGAGTGACAGACTGACCACGCCCATAAGCGCCGAGTTACCGAAGTGGGCCGCCATGAGTGAGAACAGTGCTACTCCTGTGGTCGAAGACCGGCACGAAGACGGTCAGATTCGTTCATCCGATCTGCGTCCTCTACTCGCCGCCATGACAGCCGCGCGGGACGGCGACTTCGCCAAGGTGCCGGAAACCGGCCATGGGATGGTGGCCGAACTCACCGCGGTCTTCAACCAGATCATGGACCGCAGCATCCATTTCACCACCGAGACCCGACGCGTCAGACGGGAGCTGGTGCGGCACGGCCGGCTCGACGAGCGCCTCTCGGCCAGCCCGGGCCAGGGCCTGTGGACCTCCCGCGTCGACGACGTGAACCAGTTGCTCGACGCCCTGGTCGCCCCGGCGGCGAACGCCACGCGCGTACTGGACGCGGTGGCCGGCGGCGATCTGACCCAGCGGGTCGATCTGCACGACGGCACAAGGGAGTTGCGCGGCGACCTGCGGCGCCTCGGCCGGGCCGTGAACAGGATGGTGGACCAGCTCTCCCTGTTCACCGGCGAGGTGACCCGGGTCGCCCGGGAGGTCGGCACCGAGGGCCGGCTCGGCGGCCGGGCCAAGGTGCAGGGCCTGTCGGGCAGTTGGCGGGACGTGACGGAGGCCGTCAACACGATGGCCGCCCGTCTGACGGCCCAGGTCCGGGACATCGCGGCGGTGACGACGGCGGTGGCCCGCGGCGACCTGACGCGCACGGTCACGGTGGAGGCGACCGGCGAGCTGCTCGAACTGAAGCTGACCGTCAACACGATGGTGGACCAGCTGTCCGCGTTCGCCGACGAGGTCACCCGCGTCGCCCGCGAGGTCGGCACCGAGGGCCGGCTGGGCGGCCGGGCGCAGGTGCGGGGCGTGTCGGGCGTGTGGAAGGACCTCACCGACAACGTCAACTTCATGGCGTCGAACCTGACCTCGCAGGTCCGCAACATCGCCCAGGTGACGACGGCCGTCGCCAACGGCGACCTGTCGCAGAAGATCACGGTCGACGCGCAGGGCGAGATCCTGGAGCTGAAGTCGACCATCAACACGATGGTGGACCAGCTGTCCGCGTTCGCCGACGAGGTCACCCGCGTCGCCCGCGAGGTCGGCACCGAGGGCAACCTCGGCGGCCGGGCTCAGGTCCGGGGCGTCTCGGGCGTGTGGAAGGACCTCACCGACAACGTCAACTTCATGGCCGACAACCTCACCTCCCAGGTCCGCAACATCGCCCTCGTCTCCACCGCCGTCGCCCAGGGCGACCTCGGCAAGAAGATCACGGTGGAGGCCAAGGGCGAGATCCTGGAGCTGAAGTCCACGATCAACACGATGGTGGACCAGCTGTCCGCGTTCGCCGACGAGGTCACCCGCGTCGCCCGCGAGGTCGGCACCGAGGGCAACCTCGGCGGCCAGGCTCAGGTCCGGGGCGCCTCCGGCGTCTGGAAGGACCTCACCGACAACGTCAACTTCATGGCGCTGAACCTGACCTCGCAGGTCCGCAACATCGCCCAGGTGACGACGGCCGTCGCCAACGGCGATCTGTCGAAGAAGATCACGGTCGACGCGCGCGGGGAGATCCTGGAGCTGAAGGACACCGTCAACACGATGGTGGAGCAGTTGCGCGCCTTCGCCGACGAGGTGACCCGGGTGGCCCGCGAGGTCGGCACCGACGGCCGGCTCGGCGGCCGGGCCCAGGTCCTGGGTGTCTCCGGCGTCTGGCGGGACCTGACGGACAACGTCAACTCCATGGCCGACAATCTCACCTCCCAGGTGCGCAACATCGCCCAGGTGGCGACGGCCGTGGCGCAGGGCGACCTGTCCCGGAAGATCGACGTGGACGCGCGCGGCGAGATCCTGGAGCTGAAGACCACCATCAACACCATGGTCGACACGCTGTCCTCGTTCTCCTCGGAGGTCACCCGCGTGGCCCGCGAGGTCGGCAGCGAGGGCCGGCTCGGCGGCCAGGCCCGGGTCGAGGGCGTGTACGGCACCTGGAAGCGCCTGACGACGAAGGTCAACGAACTCGCCTCCAACCTCACCACCCAGGTCCGGGCGATCGCCGAGGTCGCCTCCGCCGTGGCCCAGGGCGACATGTCCCGCTCGATCACGGTGGAGACGCAGGGCGAGGTCGCGGAGCTGAAGGACAACATCAACCTGATGGTGGCCAACCTCCGCGAGACGACCCGCGCGAAGGACTGGCTGGAGTCCAACCTGGCCCGGCTCGCCGCCCTGATGCAGGGCCACCGGGACCTGATGGAGGTCGCCGACCTGATACTCCGCGAGCTGACCCCGCTGGTGAACGCCCAGTACGGCGCGTTCTACCTGGCCGACCCGGACGAGGACGGCGCGGCCGCGCGCACCACCGCGCCGATCAAGGGCCTGGCCTTCATCGCCGGCTACGGCGCCGCCCAGGACACGACCGTCGAGACCGGCGGCCTGCCGGTACACGGTCTGGTCGCGCAGGCGGCCCGGGAGAAGAAGCGGATCCTGGTCGAGGGCGCCCCGCCCGACTACATCAAGATCAACAGCGGGCTGGGCGAGGCGGCTCCGACCACGATCGTCATCATCCCGATCCTCTTCGAGGACAAGCTCCTCGGTGTCATCGAACTCGCCTCGTTCTCGCGCTTCTCCGATGTGCACCTGGCGTTCTTCGACCAGTTCGTCAACACCATCGGCGTCGCCATCAACACCATCATCGCCAACTCCCGGACGGAGTCCCTGCTCGGCGAGTCCCAGCGCCTCGCCACGCAGCTCCAGGAGCGTTCGGACGAACTCCAGAAGCAGCAGGGCGAACTCCAGCGCTCCAACGCCGAACTGGAGGAGAAGGCCGCCCTGCTGGCCACGTCCTCGCAGTACAAGTCGGAGTTCCTGGCGAACATGTCGCACGAGCTGCGCACGCCGCTGAACTCCCTGCTGATCCTGGCCCGGCTGCTCTCCGACAACCCGGACGGCCATCTCTCCGACCAGGAGGTGCAGTTCGCGGCGACGATCCACCGCTCGGGCTCGGACCTCCTGCAGCTGATCAACGACATCCTGGACCTGTCGAAGATCGAGGCCGGCCGCATGGACGTACGCCCCAAACGGCTGCCGCTGATCAAGCTGCTCGACTACGTGCACGCGACGTTCCGCCCCCTCACGATCGACCGCGGGCTCGCCTTCGAGCTGGCGGTGGGTGAGGACGTACCGCGTGAGATGTACTCGGACGAACAGCGGCTCCAGCAGATCCTGCGCAACCTGCTGTCCAACGCGATCAAGTTCACCGCGAACGGCAAGGTCGAGCTGCGGGTGGAGCGGGTGCGGGACGCCGAGCACCGACGGGGGTCCCCCCGGTCGAGGGAAGCCGAGAGGGGCGGAGAAGCCGGGAGTGGGGGAGCCCGGGACACCGACGACGTCGTCGCGTTCGCCGTCTCCGACACGGGCATCGGCATCGCGCCGGAGAAGCTCCCGGTGATCTTCGAGGCGTTCCAGCAGGCCGACGGCACCACCAACCGCAAGTACGGCGGGACCGGCCTCGGCCTGTCCATCAGCCGGGAGATCGCGGGCCTGCTCGGCGGCCGGATCGTCGCCGAGAGCGAACCCGGCAGGGGCTCCACGTTCACCCTCTATGTCCCCGTCGTCTGCCCGGGTCACCCGGCTCCCGTGCCGCTGCCCGAGGAGCGCACCGACCCGCCCCCGCCGCTCCGGTCGGACGCCGGGCCCCTTCCCGTGGCGCACGACACGGACGAGGCGTGGCCCACGCCGACCAGGCTGGAGGCGTGGACGTCCGGCAGGCCGGGCCGGATCCTGGCCGGGCGGCGGGTGCTGATCGTGGACGACGACATCCGCAACGTCTTCGCCCTCACCCATGTCCTGGGCCGGGTCGGCATGACCGTGCTGTACGCGGAGAACGGCCGCGAGGGCATCGAGACACTGGAGCGCAGCCCGGACGTCGAACTGGTCCTGATGGACATCATGATGCCGGAGATGGACGGTTACGAGACCATCTCCGCGATCCGCCGCACACCCCGCTGGGCGGGCCTTCCCATCGTGGCGCTGACCGCCAAGGCCATGCCCGGCGACCGGGAGAAGTCCATCGCCCGCGGCGCCAACGACTACGTGCCCAAGCCGGTGGACATCGACGGCCTGCTGACGGTCGTGTGCGCACTGCTGGACACCGAGGGCGCGGAAGAAGAGGCATGAGCGGCACGGCCCCTCACCCCGAACGCGCCGGAATCCTCCTCGTCGACGACATGGAGGACAACCTGACGGCCCTGGAGGCCGTCCTGGCCTGCCTGAACGAGCCGCTGGTGCGGGCCCGTTCGGGCGAGGAGGCGATGAAGGCCCTGCCGCGGCGGCCGATCGCCCTGGTCCTGCTCGACATCCGCATGCCCGGCATGGACGGCTTCGAGACGGCCGCCCACATCAGACGCCTCGACCAGACCCGGAAGGTGCCGATCGTCTTCCTCACCGGCGCGGACGACGACTCGGGCTACGCCTTCCGCGGTTACGCGACCGGCGCCGCCGACTACGTGACCAAGCCCTTCGACCCGTGGGTCCTCAGGGCCAAGGTCAGCGTCTTCCTGGACCTCTACCGCACGGGCCGGGAGGTGGAACGCCTCAGGGCGGAGATCCAGGAGTTGCGGCGCCGGGTCGATCCGGGGGCCTGAGCGGCCCCTCCTACCGCTCGCGAGAGCCGTCGTACATCTCCTCGATCAGATGCTTGTACTCCCGCTCCACCACCGGCCGCTTCAGCTTCAGGCTCGGCGTGATCTCACCGTGCTCCACATCGAGGTCCCGGGGCAGGAGCCGGAACTTCTTGATGGTCTGCCACCGCTGAAGCCCCTCGTTGAGCTGCTTCACATACCCGTCGACCATCTCGATGGTCACCGGCGCGGCGACGATCTCCGCGTACGACTTCCCCGCGAGCCCGTTTTCCTTGGCCCACTCGGTGATCGAGAGCTCGTCCAGCGCGATGAGCGCCGTGCAGAAGTTCCGGTCGGCCCCGTGCACCAGGATGTTGGACACGTACGGACACACCGCCTTGAACTGTCCCTCGACCTCCGCCGGGGCGATGTACTTGCCGCCCGAGGTCTTGATGAGGTCCTTCTTGCGGTCGGTGATCCGCAGGTACCCGTCGGGCGACAGCTCCCCGATGTCCCCGGTGTGGAACCAGCCGTCCGGCTCCAGCACCTCGGCGGTCTTCTCGGGCAGCTTGTGGTAGCCCTCCATGATGCCCGGGCCGCGCAGCAGGATCTCCCCGTCGTCGGCGATCCGCACCTCCGTGCCGGGCAGCGGCTTGCCGACGGTGCCGGTGCGGTAGGCCTCGCCCGGGTTCACGAAGGACGCCGCCGAGGACTCGGTCAGTCCGTAGCCCTCCAGGATGTGGATGCCGGCACCCGCGAAGAAGTAGCCGATCTCCGGCGACAGCGCGGCGGAACCGGAGACGCAGGCCCGCAGGTTCCCGCCGAAGGCGTCACGGATCTTGGCGAACACCAGCGCGTCGGCCACCTTGTGCTTCGCGCCCAGCCCGAACGGCACGGACGCGGTCCCCGTCCGGCGGAAGTTGTCCTGGGAGACCTTGGCGTACTCGCGGGCCACCTCGGCCGCCCACTGGAAGATCTTGTACTTGGCGCCGCCGGCGGCGCGGGCCTTCGCGGCCACGCCGTTGTAGACCTTCTCGAAGATGCGCGGGACGGCCGCCATGTACGTCGGCTGCACCACCGGCAGATTCTCGATGATCTTGTCGACCCGGCCGTCCACGGCGGTGACGTGCCCGACCTCGATCTGCCCGGAGGTGAGCACCTTGCCGAAGACGTGCGCGAGGGGCAGCCACAGGTACTGCACGTCCTCGGTGCTGACCAGTCCGGTCGCGGCGATCGCCTTCGCCATGTACGACCAGTTGTCGTGCGGCAGGCGCACCCCCTTGGGGCGGCCCGTGGTGCCGGAGGTGTAGATGAGCGTGGCCAGCTGGTCCTTGGTGAGCGCGCCGACCCGGTCCTTGACCAGGTCCGGGTCCTTCTCCAGCCGGGCCGCGCCGCGCTTCTCCAGTTCGTCCAGGGTGAGGATCCAGTCGGCGGTCTCGACACCGGCCGGGTCCACGACCACGACATGCGTCAGCTCGGGCAGCTCGGCGCGCTTCTCCTTCACCTTGGCCAGCTGCTCGGCGTTCTCCGCGATCAGCACCCGGCTCTCGGAGTCCGACAGGATGTATGCGGACTCGTCGGCGTTGGTCTGCGGGTACACCGTGGTCGTGGCGGCGCCGGCGCACATGATGCCGAGGTCGGCCAGGATCCACTCGATCCGGGTACTGGAGGCCAGGGCGACGCGCTGCTCGGGCTGCACGCCCAGCTCGATGAGCCCCGCCGCGATGGCGTAGACCCGCACGGCGGCCTGCCCCCAGCTCAGCGATTTCCACTCGTCGGGCCCCTGGCCCGCCGGTGACGGGACCGGATACCGATAGGCCTCGGCGTCCGGCGTGGCCGCCACGCGCTCCAGGAAGAGGCCCGCCACGGAGGGCGGACGGTTCTCGATCAGGGTCTGTGTGTCGCTCACGACATCCTCCGGGGCCCGCGACGGTGCGGCTGGCTCAGGTGCGGCTGGGTTCACTCACGAGCCCTTGTTTAACTCGTGAGTAACTATCGAGCAGGGACAGAGTAAAGGGCGACCGGCCCTTGCGTAAGGGTCAGCGGCCTGTCACTTCACCCAGAGAGCTACCCCGATACGCCCAGGGACCCGCCGCATTTCACGCGACGAGCCCCTGTTCAACCCGGATTGCGGTGTAACCCACGGTATCCGCGACTACTTCTTGCCCTTGCCCGACCCCGCGCTGTCATCACTCGACAGGACGGCGATGAAGGCCTCCTGCGGAACCTCTACGGAACCCACCATCTTCATCCGCTTCTTGCCCTCCTTCTGCTTCTCCAGCAGCTTCCGCTTACGGGAGATGTCACCGCCGTAGCACTTGGCGAGGACGTCCTTGCGGATGGCACGGATGGTTTCGCGGGCGATGACCCGCGAGCCGATGGCCGCCTGGACCGGCACCTCGAACGCCTGCCGCGGGATGAGCTCCTTGAGCTTGGCGACGAGCCGCACGCCGTACGCGTACGCCTGGTCCTTGTGGGTGATCGCCGAGAAGGCGTCGACCTTGTCGCCGTGCAGCAGGATGTCGACCTTGACCAGGCTGGAGGTCTGCTCGCCGGTGGGCTCGTAGTCGAGCGAGGCGTAGCCGCGGGTCTTGGACTTCAGCTGGTCGAAGAAGTCGAAGACGATCTCGGCGAGCGGCAGGGTGTAGCGGATTTCGACCCGGTCCTCGGAGAGGTAGTCCATGCCGAGCAGGACACCGCGCCGGGTCTGGCACAGTTCCATGATCGAGCCGATGAACTCGCTGGGCGCCAGGATGGTGGCCCGCACGACCGGCTCGTAGACCTCCGAGATCTTGCCCTCGGGGAACTCGCTCGGGTTGGTGACGGTGTGCTCGGTGCCGTCCTCCATGAGGACGCGGTAGACCACGTTCGGCGCGGTGGCGATCAGGTCGAGGCCGAACTCGCGCTCCAGCCGCTCGCGGATCACGTCCAGGTGCAGCAGGCCGAGGAAACCGACGCGGAAACCGAAGCCGAGGGCCGCGGAGGTCTCCGGCTCGTACACCAGCGCGGCGTCGTTGAGCTGGAGCTTGTCCAGGGCCTCGCGCAGCTCCGGGTAGTCGGAGCCGTCCAGCGGATACAGGCCCGAGAAGACCATGGGCTTGGGGTCCTTGTAGCCGCCGAGCGCCTCCTCGGCCCCCTTGGACTGGCTGGTGACGGTGTCACCGACCTTGGACTGGCGCACGTCCTTCACACCGGTGATGAGGTAACCCACCTCGCCGACGCCGAGCCCGTCCGCGGCGAGCATCTCGGGCGAGTTCGTCCCGATCTCCAGCAGCTCGTGGGTGGCGTTGGTGGACATCATCCGGATGCGCTCGCGCCTGTTGAGCTGCCCGTCGATGACGCGGACGTACGTCACGACACCGCGGTAGGAGTCGTAGACCGAGTCGAAGATCATGGCGCGGGCAGGGGCGTCCTTGACGCCGACCGGGGCCGGGACCTCGGCGACGACCTTGTCGAGCAGCGCCTCGACGCCCAGACCGGTCTTGGCGGAGACCTTCAGCACGTCGTCGGGGTCGCAGCCGATGAGGTTGGCGAGCTCCTCGGAGAACTTCTCCGGTTGGGCGGCCGGCAGGTCGATCTTGTTCAGCACAGGGATGATCTTGAGGTCGTTCTCCATCGCCAGGTACAGGTTGGCGAGGGTCTGCGCCTCGATGCCCTGGGCCGCGTCGACGAGGAGCACGGTGCCCTCGCAGGCCGCGAGCGACCGCGAGACCTCGTAGGTGAAGTCGACGTGCCCGGGGGTGTCGATCATGTTGAGGATGTGCGTGTTGCTCTTGTCATGGGTCGGAGCCCAGGGCAGACGCACCGCCTGTGACTTGATCGTGATGCCGCGCTCGCGCTCGATGTCCATGCGGTCGAGGTACTGGGCGCGCATCTGCCGGTGCTCGACCACTCCGGTCAGCTGGAGCATCCGGTCGGCGAGCGTGGACTTGCCGTGGTCGATGTGCGCGATGATGCAGAAGTTGCGGATCAGAGCCGGGTCGGTACGGCTCGGCTCGGGCACGTGGCTGGGGATCGCGGGCACGCAGGGTCCTGATTCTTGAGGCGTCCGCAGTGTCTGCGGTCTCGGGTCGGATCGATACGTAGCCTCCATCGTCCCACGGGTGGCGACCACGGACGGGTTTGGGCCGTGGATGGGGCCACTGGTAGCCTGGGTGGCTGTGCCTCATGCCCTCTCGCACGAGGCACGACCTCAAGAAATCACCCGGTGCGGTCGTCGTGCGGTATCCGTGCGGTCTCGTGCCAGAACCTGAGAAGGCTCATTCGTGGCGAACATCAAGTCCCAGATCAAGCGGATCAAGACCAACGAGAAGGCGCGGCTGCGCAACAAGGCCGTCAAGTCCTCCCTGAAGACCGCGATCCGCAAGGCCCGTGAGGCTGCTGCCGCGGGTGACGTCGAGAAGGCCACCGAGTACCAGCGCGTCGCCGCGCGTCAGCTCGACAAGGCCGTCTCCAAGGGCGTCATCCACAAGAACCAGGCCGCCAACAAGAAGTCGGCGCTGGCTTCGAAGGTCGACGCGCTCAAGGGCTGACATCTGATGTGACGCCGGAGGGAATCGAGCGGGCCCTCTCTCATCCGCTCCCGTCCGGCACCCCTCGGATCCGCGCGCGGCCTGCGTTCGCCACGCGGGCGCGGATCCAGCAGCTTGAATCGAAGGCCGGGTGCCCTCCTGTTCCCCATGGGACGGCAACCCGGCCTTCGGCCTGTTCAGGACCAGAATTCGTTGCTCCTGTCGATGTCCTCGACGCATTCGTCGAGGTCGGTGACCTTGTCGTCGACGATCCGGAAGATGATGCAGCCGGTGTCGTCGAGGCGCTTGCCGTTGCGCTCGGCCGTGAAGCGGCTCACGCCGACCGCGTGACCGCGGCCGTCGACACAGATATTGATGAGGTCGGCGCGCATCGTCCCGTTCGTCTCCGCGCCGAGCCGCTCGTACATCTCGATGATCGAGTCCACTCCCTTGAAGTCGCCCGACAACGGGTGATCTCCCGGGACGTGGTGTGAGGCGTCCGAGGCCATCAGTCCGCGCAGGGTGTCCATGTCACCGCGCGAGAAGGCCTCGAATCCCTTGCGGACCAGTGCTGCGTGCGGGTGTTCAGCCATGACCCTCGCCACCTTTCCGTCACTTGGCGACGTACGGCTGATACACCCGATTCTCCTCTTCGGCAGGAGGAGGGCGACTCGATCACGGCACAGGGGAGACATGGACGCGGACGGCACGAGCGCACCGGTCCTGGTCCGCGCGGCGACCGGGCTCCCCGCCCGGGACCTGGAGCGGGCACGGCGTTTCTCCTCCGAGAAACGCGGTCTGGATCCCGTCGACGAACACCCCCGGCCGGCTGCCCTACGGCGCGGCGGCACGGAGTCCGCCCTCTTCCGACAAGAAGCACGGTCTGGATCCCGTCGACGAACACCCCCGGCCGGCTGCCCTACGGCGCGGCGGCACGGAGTCCGCCCTCTTCCGATGACGAGGGCCTCGTCCGGCACCTTCACAGATGGCGGGTCAGCCCCGGCCCCTGGAGCGGGCCGCCCGGGCGATGGTGACCACTGCCTTCTCCAGCGCGTACTCGGGGTCGTCGCCGCCGCCCTTCACCCCGGCGTCCGCCTCGGCCACGGCCCGCAGCGCGACCGACACCCCGTCCGGGGTCCAGCCCCGCATCTGCTGCCGCACGCGGTCGATCTTCCAGGGCGGCATCCCCAGCTCCCGCGCGAGATCGGCCGGCCGGCCGCCGCGCGCGGACGACAGCTTCCCGATCGCCCGGACTCCCTGCGCGAGCGCGCTGGTGATCATCACCGGCGCCACCCCGGTCGCCAGCGACCAGCGCAACGCCTCCAGGGCCTCCGCGGCCCGCCCCTCGACCGCACGGTCGGCGACCGTGAAGCTCGACGCCTCGGCCCGCCCGGTGTAGTACCGCCCGACGACCGCCTCGTCGATCGTCCCCTCGACGTCGGCGACCAGCTGGGACACCGCGGAGGCCAGCTCCCGCAGATCGCTGCCGATCGCGTCGACGAGTGCCTGGCAGGCCTCCGGCGTGGCGGACCTCCCCGTCACCCTGAACTCGCCCCGCACGAACGCCAGCCGGTCCGCCGGCTTCGTCATCTTCGGGCAGGCCACCTCACGCGCCCCCGCCTTGCGCGCCGCGTCGAGCAGCCCTTTGCCCTTGGCCCCGCCGGCGTGCAGCAGCACCAGGGTGATCTCCTCGGCGGGGGACCCGAGATACGCCTTCACGTCCTTGATCGTGTCGGCCGACAGATCCTGCGCGTTGCGTACGACCACGACCTTGCGCTCCGCGAAGAGCGACGGGCTCGTCAGCTCGGCGAGCGTGCCGGGCTGCAGCTGGTCCGGGGTCAGGTCCCGCACGTCCGTGTCGGCGTCGGCGGCCTTCGCCGCGGCCACCACCTCCCGCACGGCACGGTCGAGGAGCAGGTCTTCCTGGCCCACGGCGAGCGTCAGCGGGGCGAGGGGGTCGTCGTTCGCAGTCTTCCTGGCCATCGCGACAAGCATCCCACGCGCCACTGACATCGGGCCCCGGCGGACCCGGAGGCCCCCCGCGCACGACCCGGGCGCCTACGGTTCCTCCCGCCAGCCCTCCCATTCGCCGGCCAGCCGGTCCAGCTCCCCGGGGTCCAGCCGTCCGTCCTCGTCCCGCAGGACGACCAGCCACTGCGCGTCCTCGGCATCGTCCTCACCGGCCAGCGCGTCCCGCACCAGCTGCGGCTCCTCGGCGACCCCGAACCTCTCCCGCAGCGCGTCCACCACCTCTTCCGCGGCATCACGGTCGGGCAGTACCAGCACATGTCGCACGTCACTCACGCCGGACATTGTCCGACACGGCACGGCGGCCCGGCCGCTCAGGCCTTGCGCACGACCTGCACATCGAGTTCGACCCCGATACTCGGCCCCACCACCGCGATGCCCCGCGCCAGCATCGTCTGCCAGCTCATGGTGAAGTCGTCCCGGTGCAGCTCGGTCGTGGCCCGGCAGGCCGCCCGCACCTCGCCCTCCATGCCGTTGCCCAGCCCGAGGTACTCCGTGTCCAGCGTGACCGTCCGCGTCACGCCGTGCAGCGACAGCGCCCCGGTCACGGCCCACCGGTTCCCGCCCTTGTGCACGAACCGCTCGCTGTAGAACTCCAGGGTCGGGAACCTCTCGACGTCCAGGAAGTCCGCCGACCGGAGGTGGTCGTCGCGCATCCTCATGTTGGTGTCGATGGACGCCGCGTCGATCACCACGTGCATCGCCGACCGCTCCATCGAATCGGCGACCCGTATGACGCCCGCGAACGACGTGAACCGCCCGTGGATCCGGGCCAGTCCGATGTGCCGCGCGGTGAAGCCCACCGAGGAGTGCGCGGGCTCGATCTCCCAGTCACCGGCATCGGGAAGCTCCGGCGGCCGGGCCAGATGCAGCGTCACGTCCCCGAGCGACGCGAGGGCGTTCTCCGCGACCTGCGTGGTCGCCCGGTACGGCGTGTATCCCTCCGCCGACACCGCGAGCCGGTACTCCCCCGCGGGCAGCGTCGTCATGAACGACCCGTACGGATCCGCTCCCCCGCTGACCACCGGCCGCCCCACGGCGTCCGTGACCGCGAACTCGGCGTGGGTGACCGGCTCGTTGACCGGGTCCAGCACCCGGCAGGCCAGCACCCCGGCGCTCGGCGGTGTCGGCACCCCCGCCAGGGGGCTCGTCCGTTGCACCCGGTCGGTGCGGCTTCCCCGCCAGCGGCCGATCATCACGACTCCCCTGAATGACTCGAAATCGCCTGTTGATCACTGTTGATCACACGGTGCGAAGACGCATTCGACCACCGGTGAGGCTTTCGAGGCAACACGGGACCACATCACGGGAAACCAGCAGATGTGCTGGTACTACGCACGAGTAGCCCCATGTGACCTGAATTGCCGCTTACACGGGATTTCGTGCCACCGGCACCTCGTCCAGTCCGATGCCGAACCGCTCCCGGTACACCCCGAGTACCTCCTCGTCCGTCCCCAGCTCACGCTCGTCGCGTGTGCCGTCGGCCGCCGTCACCGTGAGCCTGCGCCCGCTGAGCGTGATCCTGCCTCCGTCCTCCGTCACCCGCGAACAGACCGGTGACCGCGTGAAATGCGAGACCGGCGAGGTGCTGTGCCACCACGCCCCGGCCACGAAGTCGCCGAGCACCCGCGGCCGCACCTCCAGGCGGTACTGCGGTCTGCCGCCCCGGGAGACGTCCAGGTCCGCCGCCTGCGCCGTGCCGCGCCCCCCGCGCACCCCGGCCGCGTCCGGTCCCGCCTCGACGATCCGGAACGTGCCCCCCGGATCCTCCTGTTCGCCCCGGTCCCCGAACGCCAGCGGCAGATGGCTGTGCGCCCCGAAGCCGACGTCGGCCAGCCAGTCGCCCCCGTCCACCGTCCGCACCCGCAGCGCGAGATGGTCGTAGGGGATCCCGAGCCGCTCCCCGTCCCCGTACACCCGCGCCGCCAGCAGCGCCACGTCGAACCCCAGCGCGGCGAGCAACGCCCCGAAGGCGCCGTTGAGTTCGTAACAGAACCCGCCCCGCCGAGCGCCCACCACCTTGTCCAGCAGCCGCTTCTCCTCCAGCACGATCTCCTCGCCCAGATGGATCGAGAGGTTCTCGAACGGCACGGTCTGCAGGTGTCGCAGGTGCAGCTCGCGCAACGCGTCGACGGTGGGCCACGCCGGGGGCTCGACCCCGATCCGGCGGAGATAGGCATCAACCTGTGCTGAGTTCATGCCCTCAGTCTCGCGCCACGCTCAGCTCCCCGCCCCCTCCCACGACCGCGAGCGCGCCGTCCCGGTCCGTCCGCAGCACCGCGGCTCCCCCGGCGCGCAGAGCGGCGACGGTGCCGGGCGCCGGGTGACCGTAGGAGTTGTCCTCGCCGCAGGAGATGAGGGCCAGCCGCGGTGCCGCCCGGCGCAGGAGGCCGGGGTCCTGGTAGGCCGATCCGTGGTGGGCGACCTTCAGCACGTCCACACCCTCCAGCGCCCCGGCCGCCGGGGAACGCGCCAGTGCCCGCTGCGCCGGGGGCTCCAGGTCCCCCAGGAGCAGCAGGCGCAGTCCGGCGGCACGGACCAGCAGGGCCACGCTGGCGTCGTTCGGTCCCTCCGGCACCGGGTGGGCCGCGGGCACCCCCGGTGCCGGCTCCGGCGGCGGCCACACCACCTGCCAGGACAGCTCCCCCGTACGCCGCTGCTCCCCGGCCGCCGCCCGGGTCACGGGAATGTGCCGCGCCGCCGCCAGCCTCCCCACGAACGCCGCCTGGTCCGCGGGCTCTTGGAAACCCGTCGTCTCGATCGCGCCCACCGCCCGGGCGCGCAGCACCCCGGGCAGACCGGCCACGTGATCGGCGTGGAAGTGGGTGAGCACGACCAGCGGGATCCTGGTGATGCCCAGGGACCGCAGACAGTGGTCCACGAGCTGCGGGTCGGGCCCCGCGTCGACCACCACACCGGCTCCCTCGCCCGCGGCGAGCACCATCGCATCGCCCTGCCCCACGTCACACATCACCAGCCGCCAGCCCGGCGGGGGCCAGCCCGTGACCATGCGGGTCAGCGGCGGCGGCTGCACCACCGCCAGCGCCAGCAGCAGGCCGCAGATCCCGCACCACCAGGGGTGCCCGAGCAGCCGCCGTCCGACGAGCACCACGACCAGGGTCACGGCCAGGAGCAGCGCCGCACCCGTCCAACTGCCCGGCCAGTCGATCCCCCCGCCGGGCAGCGCCGCCCCGGTCCGGGCGATTCGCGCGATCCACCCGGCGGGCCACTGCGCGCACCACGCCAGGGCCTTGGCCACCGGCATCGCCATCGGCGCCGTGGCCAGCGCCGCGAACCCCAGCACGGTCGCCGGCGCGATCGCGAACTCCGCGAGCAGATTGCACGGCACCGCCACCAGGCTCACCCGCGCGGACAGCACGGCCACGACGGGGGCGCACAGGGCCTGCGCGGCAGCGGCGGCGCCCAGCGCCTCGGCCAACCTCGCCGGGACCCCGCGTCGCCGCAGCCCGGCACTCCAGCGGGGCGCGAGGGTGAGCAGGGCACCGGTCGCCACCACGGACAGCAGGAAACCGTAACTGCGCGCCAGCCACGGGTCGTAGAGCACCAGCAGCAGGACCGCCGTCGCCAATGCCGGGATCATCGACCTCCGGCGTCCGGTCGCCAGGGCCAGCAGCGCGACCGCCCCGCAGGCCGCGGCCCGCACCACGCTCGGGTCGGGTCTGCACACGACCACGAACCCGAGCGAGAGGGCGCCCCCGAGTACCGCCGTCCCCCGCAGGGAGATACCGAGCCGGGGTGCGAGCCCCCGCCGCTCCACGCGCTGTGCCAGGCCCGGCGGTCCGAGCAGCAGCGCGAGGAGGATCGTGAAGTTGGCGCCGGACACGGCCAGTGTGTGGGTGAGATCGGTCTCCTTGAAGGCCTCCTCCAGCTCCGGGGTGATCCGTGAGGTGTCTCCCACCACGAGGCCCGGCAGGAGCGCCCGGGCATCCGTCGGCAGCCCGTCGGTGGCCTCCCGCAGCCCGGCGCGCAACCGCCCGGCGAGCCGCTGCGGTCCGGAGGGCTCGCCGATCACGTCCGGTCCGCCACAACCCCGCACGCGCAGCACGGCCGCGACCCGGTCACCGCCCGTCATCGCGGGAGCCAGCCGGGCACTGACCCGCAGTCGCGTCGACGGCAGCAGGCCGAGCCACGGGGACCGCGCCGGCCCACCCGCGACCCGGTGCGGAAGGGACGAGTCCACGTCCACGATCATCAGCACCGGCGTCCGGACCGTCACCGCCGCGCCGCCCCTCTCCTGGACGCGCCGCACGTCGGCGTCGATCAGCACGGCCGTCGGAGCCACGTGATCGCCCCGGACCTTCGGCCGGGTGAGCCGCGGGTCGGACGTGAGCTCGACGTCGGCGGTCACCGTGGCGTATTCCCGCGCCAGGCCGGGCACGGGCCCCCGGCGCAGATCCGCCCCGTGCAGCCCGGCCGTGGCGGCGGCCGCCGCCACACACAACAGCAGGGCGGCTGCCGAGGCCCGCGGCCGGGGCGCCGCCCCGCGCCGCCGGGCCGACGGCAGCAGCGCGACGGCCACCAGGCAGCCGATCACGAGGCCGAGCGCCCACGTCGGGGACGCGCCCAGCACCAGCGCCGCCGTCGCCCAGGCCGCCAGGGCGGGTGGAACGAGCCGCAGGTCCGTCGGGCCCTCCTGGCGTGGCCGGGCGGCACCGAGACGCGCGCCGGAGGAGGCGTGCACGGCGGACCGGTCGGGGCGGAGCCCGGACGCGGCCTCGTCACGCCGCACCGGCGGGCCGGGGGCGCCCCTCATGGCCGTACGAGATCGCGCAGGTCGGCGAAGCGGCGATCGCCGATGCCGTTCACTTCGCGCAACTCGTCCACCGTGCGGAAGCCGCCGTGCTGGGTGCGGTAGTCGATGATGTGCTGCGCCAGGACCGGGCCGACGCCCGGCAAGGTGTCGAGCTGGTCGGCGGTGGCCGTGTTGAGGGAGACGGGGGCCGCCGGCCCGGCCGGAGCACCACCGGCAGCCGAACCGGCTTCCGCCCCGGGCCCCTGGGCGGGCGCCGGTTCCCCGACGACGACCTGCTCGCCGTCCACGAGGAACCGGGCCCGGTTGAGCCCGTCGGTGTCCGTGCCCGGCTTCACCCCGCCCGCCGCGCTCAGGGCGTCCGCCACGCGCGAGCCGGGCGGCAGCCGGTGGATCCCGGGCTCACGGACCTTGCCGCTGACGTCCACCACGATCTCGGCCGCCCCCGCCGTACGGCCCCCGGCGGAAGCACCGGCGGAGATCCCGGCGGGCACCCCGGCACCGCCAGGGCCTCGCTTCTCCACCGCCTCCCCGCTGACCTGCCCCTCCCCGAACGGCACCGCCGCCCGCACCACCTCCGGCGGCCGCACGGTCTGGGTGCGGCCGGTCCAGAAGTGCTGCACGGCGAAGGCCGCGGCGACGACGAGCACGACGGTCAGAGCGAGCACGTTCCGCCGCTCCAGGCCACACCTCGTCTGCAGCCACAGCGGCATCCGCTCCCGCAGCGCCGGCCCCACCCGCTCGCGCCAGGCTCCCTCCGCCGCACGCTGGTCCCCGAGGTCCCCCTCCTGATCCACCTCGGCGAAAGCGCCCCTGTGAGCCATGGACGCCGGACGGCCGTCACGCCCGGGCCGGGGCTCTTCGACAGCGACGGAAGCCGACCACCCAGGCGGACCCTGCCCCGACTCCCGCCGCTCTCCGGCCCGTTCGGCAGGTCCGGGCGACCCGGTCCGCTCGTCCGGCTCGGCTCCTGTTCGATGCCCGCCGAACAACGTTCCGGCGCGTCGCCGGAGTTCCTCCGCCGAGGCGTGACGTCGGCGGGCCCGCCCGCGCGGAACGGACCGGCGGTGCCGGACACGCCCGTCGGACGCCGGCCCGCGGCCCGGCCCACTGGTCGCGGTCGCTGTGCGTGAACGTGATCGAAGTGCCATGCGACGAGGATCGGCCACCTCGCCCCATCCGCGATGATCTTGCTCAATTTCCGGGGACGGCCCCCCGGTTGGGGACAACTCCGTCACTCACACGGGTGACCCGAGCCCTCCAGCAACGTTCACCGGGGCGAAACGACAACTGCCAGCAGACCGGGCCCCGTGTGCGCCCCGATCACCGCCCCGACCTCGCTGACGTGCAGATCGGTCAGTCCGGGCACCCGCGTCCGCAACCGGTCGGCGAGGGCCGACGCCCGGTCCGGGGCGGCGAGATGGTGAACGGCGACATCCACCTGGGCGGCGCCCGCACGGTCGGCCGCGATCTCCTCCAGTCGGGCGATCGCCTTGGACGCGGTCCGCACCTTCTCCAGAGGCTCGATACGGCCGTCGGTCAGTTGCAGCAGCGGTTTCACCGCGAGCGCCGAGCCGAGCAGGGCCTGTGCGGCTCCGATGCGGCCGCCGCGCCGCAGGTAGTCGAGGGTGTCGACGTAGAAGTAGGCAGAGGTGCCCGCGGCTCTCTTCTCCGCGGCCGCGACGGCCTCGTCGATCGTCCCGCCCGACTCCGCGGCCTCCGCCGCGGCGAGCGCGCAGAACCCGAGCGCCATCGCGATCATGCCGGTGTCCACCACCCGCACGGGCACCGGCGCCTGCCGCGCGGCGACGACGGCCGCGTCGTGCGTACCGGAGAGTTCGGCGGAGAGGTGGAGGGAGACGATGCCGGTGGCGCCCGCCTCGGCGACCTTGCGGTACGTCTCCGCGAAGACCGCGGGACCGGGCCGCGAGGTCGTCACGGGGCGCCGCTTCTGCAAAGCCTGGGCGAGGGCCCGGGTGGAGATCTCGGTGCCCTCCTCCAGCGCGCGGTCACCGAGGACCACGGTCAGGGGAACCGCCGTGATGCCGTGACGCTCCATCGTCCGGGTCGGCAGGTAGGCCGTTGAATCGGTGACGATCGCGACATGGCGGGACATGAGCTGGAGGTTACCTGCCGTAGCGCCGCTGCGGCAGCCCGGCCCCCGCGCCCCGCGGAGCGGGGCGCGGGATCAAGTGGTGCTCTCGGGGCGGGGCTTCTTCTGCCAGGGGTAGGTCGGGCGGGGTCCCGGCGGCGTGATGGCGGGTCTCACCGGCTCCTGCGCCGGGCTCGACTGCGCACTGTCCGGCCAGGTCTGCCCGGCCGTGGCGGCGTCGGCGGCCGATGCCTCGGGCCACGGCGGCGTCGCGGGCCTCGGCGGCGAGGCCGGTTGCCGGGACGACCCGGACGGCGGCGACGACGCGGACTGCGGCTCGGGCGCCGTCCAGTGCCGCAGTGCCCCGGACTCCAGGTCGATCTGCGCGCTGAGCGAGTCGAGGTCGTCCTCCGCGAAGCGGCCGGCGCGATCGCGTGCCGCCCAGCGCAGCGAGTCCGCCGAGTGCGTGACGCGTTCGGTGCGCTCGCGCAGCTCGGGGAGCCGCTCGGCGAGCGCGGTACGGTCCGGCTCGGACTCCAGGCGCTTCAGCTCGTCGTCCAGCTCGTGCCCGTGCGCACTCAGCCGTTCGAAGAGGCCGACGGACTCCTTCAGGGACTCGTCCTCGGCGACCGCCGCGTGCAGCACTTCCTGGGTGGCGCGCATCGAGGTGCGCAGCTTCAGCCGGAGCTGGGCGACTTCGCCCGCGGCGCCGGGCTGGACGAAGGACCTGGCGCGCAGCGTGTGGTCCTCGACCGTGCGTCGGGCCTGGGTGATGCCACGGTCCACACCGCGCTTGGCGGCGCCCAGCGCCTTCACCGTGGCGTACACCCCGAGCCCCACAAGGAGCACGAAGAGCAGGGCGAAGACTGCGATCACTGCTTCCACAAGGGCTCCTCCTCAGGACGTCACGGCGCCTCGTCGCTCTTCAACGGTAAACGCAACAGGCAGGTCCGGAGTTCCAGAAGAACCCCGAACCTGCCCGTAGGGGACCACCCCGAGAGGGATCCGCACGCCCTCGCGGCTACGCCGGAACGATGTTGACCAGCTTGGGCGCGCGCACGATCACCTTCCGGATCCCGGCACCGCCCAGCGCGGCGGCGACCTTCTCGTCCGCCAGCGCGACCTTCTCCAGCTCGTCGTCGGAGATCGACGGCGAGACCTCCAGCCGCGCCTTGACCTTGCCCTTGACCTGCACCACACAGGTCACGGTCTCGTCGACGACATATGCCGGGTCGGCCACCGGGAAGTCCTGGTGCACCACCGAGTCCGTGTGCCCCAGCCTGCGCCACAGCTCCTCGGCGATGTGCGGGGCCAGCGGCGCGACCATCAGCACCAGGGCCTCGGCGACGGGACGGGACACGGCCGCGCCGACCTTGGTCAGGTGGTTGTTCAGCTCGGTGACCTTGGCGATGGCCGTGTTGAACCGCAGGCCCTCCAGGTCACCGCGGACCCCGTCGATCGCCTTGTGCAGGGCGCGCAGCGTCTCTTCCTCGGGCTCGGCGTCGACGACGGTCACCTCGCCGGTCGCCTCGTCGACGATGTTGCGCCACAGCCGCTGCAGCAGCCGGAACTGGCCGACCACCGCGCGCGTGTCCCACGGCCGGGAGACGTCCAGCGGGCCCATGGCCATCTCGTACAGGCGCAGGGTGTCGGCCCCGTACTCGGCGCAGATCTCGTCCGGAGTGACCGCGTTCTTCAGGGACTTGCCCATCTTGCCCAGCAGCCGGGAGACCTTCTCGCCCTGGTAGTAGTACGCGCCGTCGCGCTCCTCCACCTCGGCGGCCGGCACCGCGATGCCACGGCTGTCGCGGTAGACGTAGGCCTGGATCATGCCCTGGTTGAACAGCTTGTGGAACGGCTCGGCGGACGAGACGTGCCCCAGGTCGTACAGGACCTTGGACCAGAAGCGGGCGTACAGCAGGTGCAGGACGGCGTGCTCGGCGCCCCCGACGTACAGGTCGACACCGCCGTGCGGCCGGCCCTCACGCGGGCCCATCCAGTAGCGCTCGATCTCGGGGTCGACCAGCTTCTCGGAGTTGTGCGGGTCCAGGTAGCGCAGCTCGTACCAGCAGGAACCGGCCCAGTTGGGCATGGTGTTGGTCTCGCGCCGGTACCGGCGCGGGCCACGTCCGTCGCCCAGGTCCAGCGTGACGTTCACCCAGTCCTCGTTGCGCGACAGCGGGGTCTCGGGCTGGGTGTCGGCGTCGTCCGGGTCGAAGGTGCGCGGCGAGTAGTCGTCGACCTCGGGCAGTTCCAGGGGCAGCATCGACTCGGGCAGCGGGTGGGCGATGCCGTCCTCGTCGTAGACGATCGGGAAGGGCTCGCCCCAGTAGCGCTGGCGGCTGAACAGCCAGTCGCGCAGGCGGAAGTTCACGGTGCCCTCGCCGACGCCGGACCGCTCCAGCCACTCGGTGATGCGCTCCTTGGCCTCGGCGACGCCCAGGCCGTCCAGGCTGACCTCGTCGTTGGAGGAGTTGATGATCCTGGCGTCGTACGAGGAGAAGGCGTTCTCCCAGGTCGCGGTGTCCGTGCCGCGGCCGTCGGTCGGCTCGACGATGCAGGTGATCGGCAGCTCGAAGGCGCGTGCGAACTCGAAGTCGCGCTGGTCGCCGGCCGGGACGGCCATGATCGCGCCGGTGCCGTAGCCCATCAGGACGTAGTCGGCGATGAAGACCGGGACCTGCTCGCCGCTGGCCGGGTTGGTCGCGTACGCGCCGATGAAGACGCCGGTCTTGTCCTTGGCCTCGGCCTGCCGCTCCACGTCGGACTTGGAGGCTGCCTGGGCGCGGTAGGCGGCGACGGCCTCACCGGGGGTGGCGTGGCCGCCGGTCCACACCTCGTGGGTGCCCTCCGGCCAGGCGGCCGGGGTGAACTTCTCGACCAGCGGGTGCTCGGGCGCCAGCACCATGTAGGTGGCGCCGAACAGGGTGTCCGGGCGGGTGGTGAAGACGGTGATGCGCTCGCCGTCCACGGGGAAGTCGACGCGGGCGCCCTCGGAGCGGCCGATCCAGTTGCGCTGCTGCAGCTTGATGGCCTCGGGCCAGTCCAGCTCGTTCAGGTCGTCCAGCAGACGGTCCGCGTAGGCGGTGATGCGCATGTTCCACTGGCGCAGCTTGGCCTTGAAGACCGGGAAGTTGCCGCGCTCGGAGCGGCCGTCGGCGGTGACCTCCTCGTTGGCCAGCACGGTGCCCAGCCCGGGGCACCAGTTGACCGGCGCGTCGGAGGCGTAGGCCAGCCGGAACTCGCCCAGGACGTCGGCCTTCTCGGCGGCGCTCAGCTCGCTCCACGCGCGCGTGTGCCCCGGTACGGGCCGCTCACCCGACTCGAACGCGGCGACCAGCTCGGCGATCGGGCGGGCCCGCCGGGCGTCGTGGTCGTACCAGGAGTTGAAGATCTGCAGGAAGATCCACTGGGTCCACTTGTAGTAGTCCGGGTCGATCGTGGCGAACGAACGGCGCTTGTCGTGGCCCAGGCCCAGCCGGCGCAGCTGGGCCCTCATGTTCTCCATGTTGGCTTCGGTGGACACGCGCGGGTGCGTGCCGGTCTGCACCGCGTACTGCTCGGCGGGCAGGCCGAAGGCGTCGAAGCCCAGGGTGTGCAGGACGTTGTGGCCGGTCATCCGCTGGAAGCGCGCGAAGACGTCCGTGGCGATGTAGCCCAGCGGGTGTCCGACGTGCAGGCCCGCACCGGAGGGGTAGGGGAACATGTCCATGATGAACTTCTCGGGCTTGGCCGCGGTCTCCGGCTCCCCGGCCAGGTCACCCTTGGGGTTGGGCGCGGCGTAGGTGCCGTCGGCGTCCCAGAAGTCCTGCCAGCGTGCCTCGATCTCGGCAGCCACGGCGGCCGTGTAGCGGTGCGGCGCGGCATCCGCTGCGGCGGCAGCGGGGTTCGTCTCGCTCATGATCCTCAAAGCTCCATCGATCGTCTCTGCCTGCGGCCTGTGTGGTTCGAGAAACGAAAAATCCCCTCGCACAGGAGGGGACGCCGCGCCGATTCCGGCCACTCGACTCGCCCGGTGGCCGGGATTGATCAGCGCGGCCCGCTAAGCAGAAGGCGTACGGCACGCATGGCGCTAGGGTACCGCAGGCCCCCAGCGCGTCGCGACGCGCTTCCGGGGGCCGCCTCGGCGCCCGAAAAGCTGAACCAGGGTCAATGGTTACTTCGCGTAACAGCCACTAAGGGACATCACAACAGCCACATTGTCCTTTGATAACAACGCAATAACTCAAACCTCGTACTCATCGGTATGGCTGCGCTTAGAGTTCGGCGCGGGACCGCTGCTTTCCCGAACCGCTCGGAGTTGCCCCCATGAACCCTCATCGCAGTATCAGCTCGCCATTCCCGGCCGCCGGGGCGTGGGGAGGCGCGTCGTGAACCCCCACGACTCCACGGCCGACGACTCGTTCGCCGAGTTCCTCAACTTCGGTGCGGGCGTGCTGTCCCTCGTGTGCCTCACCTGCTCGGTGATCTGGGGGCTGGTCGCCCAGGACCGGGTCCTGCTGGACACCCGCAGGCGCATCCTGGCGCAGGCCGTGCACCGGACCACGGCCGTCGCCTCGATCGTCTTCCTGCTGGTGCACATCGGGGTCAAGCTGGCGCTGGACCACACCTCGTGGATCGCGGTCTTCATCCCCTTCGGGCTCCTCCTCAGCGACGACGAGGTCGTCACCGGACGGTCGTTCCTCATCGGCCTCGGCACCCTGGCCAGCATGCTCATGATCTTCGTGGGCATCACCGGCGCGCTGCGCAACCGCTTCGCGTCCCCCGCACCCGTCGCGGCCCGCTGGCGGGCCATGCACATGCTGGCCTACCCGGCCTGGTGCGCCGCACTGGTCCACGGCCTCTACGCGGGTCGCTCGGCCAAGCCGATCTTCGTCGTCCTGTACTGCCTCTCCCTGGCGGGAGTGGCCGGAGCCCTCGCCCTGCGCGCGGCTCCGCGCCAGGTCAAGCGCAAGGTCGCCGACAGGATCGCCTCACTGATCGGGCCCGGTGAGAGCCAGGGCCGCAGGGATCTGGAGGAGAGCCGGGCCCGGGCGGCCGGCGGCTCCGCGCTGCCCGGCTACGACGGCCGAGAGGCACCCGCGAGGACATCGGCCTCCGCGCGGGGGCCCCTGTACGAGAAGGCGGAACGCCTCGCGGCCAAGGAACCCGCGAACGGCTTCGCCGCCGCCTACCGGGCCGTCTCGGGCCCTCCCCAGGGCCAGCAGCCCTTCGCGCCCGGGCCGGCCACCGGCATGCAGCTGCCGCTGGACCTGCAGCCCACCGAGACCTTCCCGACCGTGGACGGCCCCTCCAGCACCTCGGGCAACTGGCCCATCCCGTCGCCGCCGCCGGTCGGCGAGGCCCCGCCCTCGGCCTATGACCCCCTGCAGGACACGGGCTTCAACATTCCGCCCTACGACCCTCTGCAGGACACCGGACAAAACATCCCGGCCTATGGCAATCCAGGCGCCGCCGGCTATGGATCGAGTGACGTGTACGACACGGGTGAGACGAACGCCGTCTATGACACGTACTACCCGAACGACACGTACAACAGCGGTCCCGCCACTGAAACAACGCCCGGTGCGTCCTATGACTTCGACGCACCGGGATCGGGCGAACCTTGGAACACGCCTTCCGGAGGCTTTAAGTGAACGAGGCCCTGCCCGACGTACCCGAAGTCCGCGTGGTCGGCCTTCCCCAGCTCACGTCGGGCTTCGACCTTGTCGATCGGCTCGATCTGCCCATGCACCTCAAGGTGCACGGGCCGCTCGAGCCGATGGGCGGCGAGCAGCTCGCGCAACTCGCCGAACGCATCAACCTGAGGGGCCGCGGCGGCGCGGGGTTCCCCTTCCACAAGAAGCTGCGCTCGGTCGCCGAAGCGGCGATCAAACGCGGCGTCCGGCCGGTCGTCGTCGTGAACGGAAGCGAGGACGAACCGGCCTGCCGCAAGGACACGGTGCTGATCAACCGTGCCCCGCATCTGATCCTGGACGGCGCGCTGCTGTGCGCCGAGGCCCTGGGTGCCCGCACGCTCGTGGTGGGGGTCACCCGTGAATCGACCCAGCGCTCCATGGAGGCCGCGCTCGCCGAACGCGGCCTCAGCAACGGCCGTCGATCGGCGCTGCGCGCACGGGTGCAGCGCAACCCGGTCCGTATGGTCACCGGTGCCGCCGCCTCGCTGATCCGCTCGATCGACGGGGGCCCGGCCATCCCGCCCGGCCGAAAGGTCAGCGCCTCGCAGAACGGCGTCGGCGGCGCGCCCACGCTGCTGTCCAACGCCGAGACCTTCGCCCAACTGGCGATCGCCGCCCGCATCGGCCCGGAGCGCTACGGCAACACCGGCCTGTACGACGAGCCGGGCACCGTGATGCTCACGGTCTCCGGCGCGGTCGCCCGCCCGATGGTGATCGAGGTCCCGACGGGCGTGCCGCTGCGGTACGTCCTGCAGCTCGCCGGCGCTCCGCCGATGCCGCAGGGAGTGCTCACCGGCGGCTACCACGGCAAGTGGATCGACACGGCGACGCTGAACGAGGCGATCGTCTCCCGCAATTCCCTGGACGCGGTGGGCGGCGCGCTCGGCGCCGGCGCGATTCTGCCGATCACTCAGGACACCTGCCCGCTGGGTGAGTCGCTGCGTGTGGCCCAGTGGCTGGCCGAGGAGAGCGCCGGCCAGTGCGGCCCCTGCTACCTCGGCCTGCCGGCCGCCGCACGCGGTCTGGAGGACATCCTCAACGGCGGCGGACCGGCCGCCCTGGAGGCGCTCAAGCAGGTCGCCAAGAACGTGAAGCGGCGCGGCGCGTGCTCGCACCCGGACGGCTCCGCGATGTTCCTGGAGTCGACCATCAAGGCGTTCACGGACGACCTGGCCGCCCATGTCCTCGGCAACGGCTGCGGACGGCCCGTGGAGGGCGTTCTGCCGCTCTTCGAGGGCGGCAGGGCTCCTACGGGCATCCCGGGCGGCGGCGAGTCCGAGGAGAACGGTCCCAGCCGTCAGAAGATCTACGTCGACTGGACGCTGTGCCGGGGCCACGGTCTGTGCGCGGACATCCTGCCCGAGGTGTTCCAGCTGGGCGCCGACGGCTTCCCGACGATGGCGCAGGCGCAGGTGCCGCGGTACGCCGAGGCCAAGGCTCTACGCGCGGTGCGTCGCTGCCCCGCGCTGGCGCTGCGCCTCGAGGAGGGGAGCGCGCAGGGCGGGCCGTCGCGCAACCTTCCGGTCCTCTCCCAGGGCCGCGGCCGCCGCGCTCTGGGCCGCTGAGAAGGCCGAGGACGAACGCGACACGCACGTACGGCGGGCTCCTCGTGGGGGCCCGCCGTCCGGCATCCGCACACGAGGCGACACGAAGAAGGCGGGCCATCCGAATCGGATGGCCCGCCTTCTCATCTGCTGTGGAGCTAAGGAGAATTGAACTCCTGACCTCCTGCATGCCATGCAGGCGCTCTACCAACTGAGCTATAGCCCCTTGCCGGTGTTCCTCCGGGTTTCCCCGGCGGCGACGCCAACTTTACTGGTCCACCGGGCCCAACACCAAATCGATTTCCCCCCGTACAGAGATGCCCGATATGTCGGTTTCGCACCGACTCTGCGGGCTCAGGCCGTGACGAACGAATAGAACCGCTTGAGCGTGCAGTGCTCCTCCAGAAGCCGGCCGTAGATCGGCTCGCCCTCCAACTCGCGGTACGTCTCGATCGGGTCGCCTTTTATGATCAGCGCCCGCGCGCATTCCTCGCACCAGTACTGGTAGTCGGGATTGATCGGTTCCATGTCACGGACGATCGGAGTCCCGCTGCCGCACCAGTCGCACTTCCGCCTGTGTGCACCCATCGATCAGCTCCAGCTGTGGCCGCAGGCCGTGCACACGTAGGAAACTCCGCCGTTGTCGCCGAGCATCTGGGCCACGTGCGCGGAACCACAGGAAGGGCAGCTGAGGCGGGTGGACATCTCCCGGGTCAACGCTGCTTCGAGGAGGTGGTCGGCCTCCTCGATGATGCTCGCAGGCATCGCTACTCCTCCCGTCGGGTCGCGCCCCCTTCCGGCCGTTTGATTCTGCCACGGCCGGACCAATACGGTCAGCGACGCCTCAGTACCAGTCCGGACACGGCACCCCGGCGGGGTCGTAGAGGTATACGCCGGGAAGGGCCCGAGCGACTCAAGCCGGAGCATGAAAAATCCCGCCCCCTGGTGGGAACGGGATCTTGATGTGGAGCTAAGGAGAATTGAACTCCTGACCTCCTGCATGCCATGCAGGCGCTCTACCAACTGAGCTATAGCCCCTCGTGTCTCCCCGCTGGCGGGGCGAACAAGAAGAACTTTAGCCTGCGACCTGCCGGAAAGTGAAATCCGGGGTCAGTCGTCGTCGCCGAGCACCGCTTCCGGCAGGGTGCCGGCGTTGTGCTCCAGCAGGCGCCAGCCACGGGCGCCTTCACCGAGGACGGACCAGCAGCAGTTGGAGAGTCCACCGAGGCTCTCCCAGTGGTGGGGGTCCAGACCGAGGAGCCGGCCGATGGTGGTGCGGATCGTGCCGCCGTGGCTGACCACGACGAGGGTGCCGTCGTCCGGGAGCTTCTCGGCGTGCCGCAGCACCACGGGGGCGGCGCGGTCGGCGACCTCGGTCTCCAGTTCGCCACCGCCGCGGCGGACGGGCTCACCGCGCTTCCACGCGGTGTACTCCTCGCCGTACCGGGCGATGATCTCCTCGTGCGTGAGGCCCTGCCAGACGCCCGCGTAGGTCTCTCGCAGGGCCTCGTCGTGGGTGACGTCGAGGCCCGTGAGGGTGGCCAGCTCGGCGGCCGTGGCCGCGGCGCGCCGGAGGTCGGAGGCGATCATCGCGTCCGGCTTCAGCGAAGCGAGGAGCCGGGCGGCGCGGCGGGCCTGGGCGACGCCGGTCTCGGTCAGCTCGACGTCCGTGGTGCCCTGGAAACGGCGCTCCACGTTCCACCGGGTCTGGCCGTGCCGCCAGAGGATGATGCGGCGGCCCCGGCCCTTCCCGGCGGACGCCTCACCCGGGGAGGTCACCGCCAGTCACCGTCCAGTTCCGCCGCCTCCTCGGCCGCGCGCAGCTTGGCGTGCTCCTCGGCCTTGCCGCGGGTGGCCTTGGCCTCCTCGGGCAGCTCCAGTTCGGGGCAGTCCTTCCACAGCCGCTCCAGGGCGTAGAAGACACGCTCCTCGCTGTGCTGGACGTGGACGACGATGTCGACGTAGTCGAGCAGCACCCAGCGTGCTTCGCGGTCGCCCTCGCGGCGCACCGGCTTGGCGCCGAGTTCCTTCGAGAGGCGCTCCTCGATCTCGTCGACGATCGCCTTGACCTGGCGGTCGTTGGGCGCGGAGGCCAGCAGGAAGGCGTCCGTGATGGACAGCACGTCACTGACGTCGTAGGCGAGGATGTCGTGGGCCAGCTTGTCGGCGGCCGCCTGGGCGGCGGTGTTGATCAGCTCGTGAGAGCGGTCGGTCACGGTCACTACAAGGCTTTCGGTCGGCGGGCACTTGTCACCAAGGGTCTCACGGACCGCGGCGGGCCCCCACGCGATCGACGGGATCGCATGGGGGGCGCGCTCCTCGGCTAACCGGCGGACGGCGTGTAGTCCTGGCCGAGGACCACGAAGACGTCGGCGCCCGCGGAGATGCCGCCCTTGGCGACGGAGCCCGCGGGCAGGCCCAGGGTCTTGGCGACCTCGGCGGCGTCCGCCTTGTCGGCGGCGTCGGCGTAGACGACCCGGGAGGTGGCCCGGGCGGCGGCGGTGCCGCTCTCCAGGAAGGTGAAGCCACCGTTGAGGAGCACGACGCGGGCCTTCTCGGTGTTGTCCTTGACGCCGGTGGCGTTCTGGACGGCGACGCTGACGGCGGCGTCCTTGTCGGGGCTCTTGGCCGTGCCGCCGAGGACGTTCTTGACGACACCCGCGCTCGCCTGGGGACTGAGCGTGCCGTCGTTTCGGACCGGCAGCAGGGCGGTCTTGACGTCACCGCCCTTGGCGAGGTCGGAGAGCCCGGCGAGGAAGGTGCCGAGGTCCTTGTCGGTGAGGGAGGGGTCCAGGATCTGCGCCAGGGTCTGGATGGTGGTCGTGGCCGCCTGCGGATCGGAGGACATCTTGCGCAGGACGCCCTGCACGACCTGCCCGAAGCGCTCCAGCTGGGCGTTCTGGTCCTCGCCGGGGGCGCGGTAGGTGGCGTAGGCGACCGCCATCTTGCCGCTGAGGGTCTGGTCCTGGCCCTTGGCGACCAAGGGGGCCTCGCCCTTCTTCTTCGCCTCCGGGTCGGGCACCTCGGCATCGGTGTCGACGTCGATGTTGCCGACGAGGTCGACCAGGTTCTGCAGGTAGGGGGTGTCCAGGCGCCAGGTGCCCTCGATGTCGGTGCCGAGGACCGTGTCGAGCGCCTCGCGGGTGCCGTCGGAGCCGTCGTCCTCGACCGACTTGGCGAGGGTTGTGGTGGTGCCGTCGTCGCTGGTCAGGGTGAGGGAGTTGGGGAGCAGGACGGTGGTGCCGCGCTGGAGGGTGGTGTTGTCGACGAGGAGGGCGGTGGAGGTGCCGCCGCCCTTGGTGTCGTGCAGGTGCACGACGATCACGTCGCGCTTCTGGGCGCCCGCGGCCGTCGCGGTACCCGGCTTGGAGCCGTCGGAGGACAGGCCCGGCAGCTTCCCCGCGTACCAGAGGTAGCCGACGCCTCCGCTCGCGACGAGCGCGAGGACGACGGCCAGGGCGACGATCCGGCCGCGGGCGCGGCGACGGGCCTCCTCGCGGCGTTCGGTGCGGTTCTCGGTGAACTTCAGCCAGTCGATGACGTCTTCGGAGTTGGCGTCCGGTTCCTCGACGAAGGCGAACTGCTCGGTGTGGTAGTCCCGTTGCGGCTCGGCGGGTTCCTCGTGGTCGGCGGGGCCGGCCTGCTGCGGGATGTGGGCCGTCCGCTGGGCGGTCTGTTCGGCGACGCGGGGCTGCCCGCCGGCGGCTCCGGCTGCGGTCCGGCCGTAGGGGTCGTGCGGCGCGACCTGGGCCGGACCGCCCTGGTGCGGGCCGGTGGCGTACGGGTCGTAGGCACCGTAGGAGGAGGCGGCCTGCTGCTGCCCCTGGCCGTAGTCATAGGCGGGCGGGGACTGCTGCCCCTGCTGCCCGTACGGGTCGTAGCCGTAACCCTGCTGGTGCTGCTGGGCGTACGGGTCGTACGCCTGCTGCTGGTTCTGCTGGGGCCGGACCTGCCGGTAGACAGGTTGGCCGTACTCGTCGTAGCCGACGAGCTCGTACTGGTCGGCGCCGTGGCCTGCGGCCCCCGCGTCGTATCGGTCGTTCACCGGTGCCCCTCTCGGCTCACTCGCCGCGGTACAGCTCGCGCTTGTCGATATAGCGCACGACTCCGTCCGGCACCAGGTACCAGATGGGGTCCCCCCTGGCGACTCTCGCACGGCAGTCCGTCGAGGAGATGGCGAGGGCGGGAACCTCCACGAGCGAGACGCCCCCCTCCGGGAGCCCGGAGTCGTCCAGGTGGTGGCCCGGCCGGGTGGCCCCGATGAAGTGCGCCAGGGAGAACAGTTCCTCGCTGTCCCGCCAGGTGAGGATCTGGGCGAGCGCGTCGGCGCCGGTGATGAAGAACAGGTCCGTGTCGGGATTGAGCGCGCGCAGGTCGCGCAGGGTGTCCACGGTGTAGGTGGGGCCGCCGCGGTCGATGTCGATGCGGCTGACGGAGAACTGCGGGTTCTCCGCGGTCGCGATGACCGTCATCAGGTAGCGGTCCTCGGCCGGGGAGACACTGCGGTGGCTCTTCTGCCAGGGCTGGCCGGTCGGGACGAAGACCACCTCGTCGAGGTGGAAGGCCGCGGCCACCTCGCTGGCCGCCACCAGGTGCCCGTGATGGATCGGGTCGAAGGTGCCGCCCATGACGCCGAGGCGGCGCTTGCCCGGCTGCGACGGGCTCTTTCCGGGGCCGTCGATCTGACGCCCCACCGTGGCGGCACGGCGGGGCTCCGAGTGTCGCTCGGTGCCGCTCGCCGTGTCCGGTGCCGGGTCGGGCGGCGTCCTGTTCGCCGGACCGGTAGGCATGTCCTGCTCTCCCATGCGTGCAGACCCTACCGGCCCTGCCTGAGGGCTCCGGCCGCCCCCGTGGTCCCCGGGGCACCCTCCGCGGGGCGCCCTGCCGGGCTCAGCGGTCGCGGTTGAAGCGGGTGGTGATCCACAGCAGGAGCAGCAGGATGAAGAGGGCGGCGCCGCCGGTGAGGTAGGGGCTGAGGCTCTCGTGCTCTCCGCCGTGCTCTCCGCCCTCGGCGGCGAGGGTGACCAACTGGGCAGCGGTGCTGTGGAAGCTCATCTTCGGCAGGACCTATCGCGTGTGGGCGGGATAAAGACGTCGGCTCATGGTAAGCGGGCGCCCGTTCCGCCATCACCCCGACTCCGTCTGTTCGCGCCGCGGGCGGTCGCACGTGCCGCCGCCGGCCCCGGTCCCTGGGGGTCCCGGCGGGGAACCTTCGGGTGACCTCAGTCGTCCTTCCGTCTGTAGCCACGCAACAGGAACCACGCGGTCAGCGCACAGCCCAGGATCATCACGACGAGCACGATCCGCAGCATCCCCGGCCCTTGTCCCTCGGCGGCGGTCGCGGCCCCGGCAAGCCAGCCGGATGCGGGGTGGTGCTCCATGGCGGTGGTCTCCTTCGCTGTACTGCCCGACCACCGTAACTCCGCCTAGGCTGGGCTTCGCCTCGGGGAAGCAAAAGGCCGCACAAAGGGCCGCAAAGGTCACACCAGACGCATGGGGGAAGACATGTCCGACGGCCACGAGCACCACGGGCACGAGCACGTGCCGAGCAGGCAGCGCAGGCGCTTCCCCGGAATCTCCTCGCGCGCGTACGAGCACCCGGCCGACCGCTCCGCCCTGGTGGCGCTGCGCAGGCTGAGCGGTTTCGACACGGTGTTCAAGGCGCTCAGCGGTCTGCTGCCCGAGCGCAGTCTGCGGCTGCTGTTCCTGTCCGACTCGGTGCGGGTCTCGGACCAGCAGTTCGCCCATCTGAACGTGATGCTGCGGGACGCCTGCTACATCCTGGACCTGGAGAAGGTCCCGCCGATGTACGTGAACCAGGACCCTCAGCCGAACGCGATGTGCATCGGCCTGGACGAGCCGATCATCGTCGTGACGACGGGTCTCGTGGAGTTGCTCGACGAGGAGGAGATGCGGGCGGTCGTCGGCCACGAGGTCGGGCACGCGCTGTCCGGGCACTCCGTCTACCGGACGATCCTGCTGTTCCTGACCAGCCTCGCCGTCCGGGTCGCCTGGATTCCCCTGGGCAACCTCGCGATCATGACGATCGTGACCGGGCTGCGGGAGTGGTTCCGCAAGTCGGAGCTGTCGGCGGACCGCGCGGGGCTGCTGGTCGGGCAGGACCCGCAGGCCTCCATGCGGGGTCTGATGAAGATCGCCGGCGGCAACCACCTGCACGAGATGAACGTGGACGCGTTCCTCGCCCAGGCCGAGGAGTACGAGGCCGGGGGCGATCTGCGCGACTCCGTGCTGAAGATCCTGAACGTGCTGCCCCGCTCCCACCCCTTCACCACCGTGCGGGCGGCCGAGCTGAAGAAGTGGGCCGAGTCGCGGGACTACCAGCGGATCATGGACGGCCACTACCCGCGGCGCGACGAGGACCAGGACACCTCGGTCCGGGACTCCTGGCGGGATTCGGCGAACCACTACACCACCCATGTGAAGAACTCGAAGGATCCGCTGATGAAGCTGGTCACGGATCTCGCGGGCGGAGCCGGTGACCTGGGCGACCGGGTCCGCCGCGGCTTCGGCGGCTTCGGCGCCACGCCCCCGCAGCCGCCACAGGGCCCGGAGACGGGGGCGTCGTCGGATTCCCCGGGGGACGACCGGCCGCCGCGCGACGGGAACTAGGCGCCACCACCGCCAGGCGGCCCCTCCCCTCACCGCCAGGGGCTCCACCGGACCCACGGGGCCCTCCGGTGCCGGAAAGCGCGGCCCTCGGGTGCCGGGAGCCGGTGGGCCACGTCATGCCGAGCCCCTGCGGCGCCCTCCGCTCGTTCGTTCACACCTTCGGCTGGGCGCTCGTCGCCAGAGAGCCGCACAGGGCCGTCGCGCTGCCCGTGGCGTAGGGGTCCGTGCCCGCGGGGCCGCCTTCCTTGGCCGTCTGGCCGGCCAGGAGGGGCCGGAGGTGGTTCGTGGCGTCCTCGGCGCAGGACAGCGGGCCGGCCTGGACGTAGGAGACGACGAGCTGCGCCTGGTGCAGCCGCAGGTTGTCGCGGTCGAAGCGGAAGTGCAGCTCGCGCCGGAGAGTGAACAGGGACGCCTCGTCCTTGCCGCCCTCGTCCGCCGCCCCGGCCGCCCGCAGTGCGTACACGAACGTGTGGTCGGCGGTGACCTCGAGCGTGGACGCGTCGGCCTCGGCGGCTCGGAGTGTGCCCTGGACCCGGACGTTGCGGTCGGCGAGCTCGGCCCGTGCGGGATCGAAGCGGACCAGCCAGCCGGTGGGCGCGTGGTGTCCGTCGGCGGAGGGGCGGGCGAAGCTCTGGTCGAACTGGTCCAGCTGGTCGGTGTCGAGCAGGACCCGGACGGCCCGGACCTCACCGCCCGTGAGCACCGCGGGGTCCAGGGCGGACCGCACGATGTAGTCCTTGGCCGTGGTCAGGGCGCTCACGACCTGGCTGTCCGAGAAGTGCGCGGTGCGCCGCGAGGCGGGCAGCGGCACACCCTCCGCTCCGGTTTTGAACTGTGCGGCGGGGCTGTGCTCGTACAGGTACGCCGGGTCGGCGCTGCCGGGGACCTTCCCCTCGGGGACGAGCGGGACGACGGTCGTCCGCAGCGGCTCGTCGCGCTCCTGGGCGGCCGGGGTCTGGTAGGGGTGCCGTACACCCATGTAGATCGCGGTGCCGAAGGCGACGGCGATCAGCAGGACCAGGACCAGCGCCTGCCGGGACAGGCCCCGGCGCAGCGGTGGCCTGCGTTGCACGGCGGGCGCGTGGTCGGCGATGCGCTCCTCGGCGGAGAACTCCTGGAGGCGGGCAGCGCGGACGAACGACTCGTCGAAGACGACGGATCGGTACTCGTCCTCGCCACCTCCGGGGGCGCCCTCGGGAGTCCCCTCAGGTGGGTTTCCAGGCCCGCCCATATCTTCAGGGTAGGTCGCGCGAAGCTCGGGTAAACGCCCCGCTGCACCACAAGTTCTGACAGGCTCTCACCAGGAAGGGCGGGTTCCGGTCAGGGGGTGCGGGGGATCACCGACATGGCCGGCTGGGAGTGGTCGGCGGAAGCGGAGGGTGCGGCCCCGCTGCCCTGTTCCAGTCCGGTCGAGGCCGGCGGCGGGACGGGTTCCTCGCGGTTGGCGGACGCTCCCCGGTAGACCGCCGTGAAGGCCAGGGCCACCATGCCGATCCCCATCACCAGCGCGAGCAGCCAGGCGACGGGCCGGTGCCAGCGGACCTGTTTGGAGTACGGCCCCGGGTAGCCGTAGTGGTCCTCGAGGACATCGGGGTCGTCCAGCTCGTCGAGGCCGGGATCATGACCGAAACGGTCGTGGCCGTCCGGGCCGAACCCGTCGTCGTAGCGCTCGCCTCTGGAGTGGGCGCGGCGGGCCTCCGCCTCGGAGGCCTCGGCTCTCGCCTGCGCCGCGGCCAGGAGGCGCTCCACCGCGCTCGGCTCGTGCACCACGGCCGCGCGTACGAAGGCCTCGTCGAAGACCACGGGGGCGAACTCTTCGTCCGACATCCCGCGGTCGTGGTCGTCGTCGGGCTCCCGGCCGTCCGGAAACGGCGTGCCCCCCACGTCCTCCGGCACGGATCCAGAGTAGACCTGGGGGGTCATTTTGGGCAGACGGTATGGAAATTCATCCGCCGGTCGGGACGGCTCTCACGGGGATGCGGACAGGCGCGCGCCCGGCCGGTCCGCCCCTGCCGCACCCGGATGCGCCGTCCGCGCGGCCCCGCACAGGTATGCGCGCACCGGTATGCCCCGTTACGCCGTCCGTGGCTCAGCGTCGTACGTGGCCGTCCCCGGTGACGATGTACTTCGTGCTGGTCAGCTCCGGCAGCCCCATCGGGCCGCGGGCGTGCAGCTTCTGCGTGGAGATGCCGATCTCGGCGCCGAAGCCGAACTGGCCGCCGTCGGTGAAGCGGGTGGAGGCGTTCACGGCGACGGTGGTGGAGTCGACCAGCTGGCTGAAGCGGCGGGCGGCCTGCTGGGAGGTCGTCACGATCGCCTCGGTGTGACCGGAGGTCCACAGCCGGATGTGCTCGACGGCCTTGTCCAGTGATTCCACGACGGCCGCCGCGATGTCGTGGGAGAGGTACTCCGTCTCCCAGTCCTCGGTCGTCGCCTCGACGACGGTGGCCTTGGAGTCCTTGGCGTGGGCCTGCACCCGCTCGTCGGCGTGCACGGTGACGCCGGCCTCCGCGAGGGCGTCCAGAGCGCGGGGCAGGAACTCGGCGGCGATGTCCTGGTGCACCAGCAGGGTCTCGGCGGCGTTGCAGACGCCGACCCGCTGGGCCTTGGAGTTGACCAGGATGTCGACGGCCATGTCCAGGTCGGCCTGGGCGTCGACGTAGATGTGGCAGTTGCCGGTGCCGGTCTCGATGACGGGGACGACGGACTCCTGGACGACCGTATTGATCAGGGAGGCGCCGCCGCGCGGGATGAGCACGTCGACCAGGCCGCGGGCGCGCATCAGCTCGCGCACGCTGTCGCGGCTCTCGCCGGGGACGAGCTGGATGGCGTCGGCGGGCAGCCCGGCCCCGCCCACGGCGTCGCGCAGGACGCGCACGAGGGCGGTGTTCGACTGGTACGCCGAGGAGGAGCCGCGCAGCAGGACCGCGTTGCCGGACTTCAGGCAGAGGGCGGCGGCGTCGACGGTGACGTTCGGCCGGCCCTCGTAGATGATGCCGACGACGCCGAGCGGCACGCGGACCTGGCGCAGGTCGATGCCGTTGGGCAGCGTGGAGCCGCGGACGACCTCGCCGACCGGGTCGGGCAGGGCGGCGACGTCGCGGACGTCGGAGGCGATGGCACGGATCCGCTCGGGGGTGAGCGTGAGCCGGTCGATCATGCCCTCGCTGATGCCGGCTTCGCGGGCCTTGGCGACGTCCTTGGCGTTGGCCTCGACGATTTCCCCGGCACGGACCTCCAGCGCGTCCGCGACGGCGAGCAGCGCGTCGTCCTTCTCGGCCCGGGGCAGCGGCGCGAGGGTCGCGGCGGCGGCCTTGGCGCGGTAGGCGGCCTCGGTGACCGGGGACATGGAGTCGTACGGCGAAAGCGTGGTCATGAGGGAAGGGTAGTGCGCCGGGCGGATCCGTTCATCGCGCGTTTCACAGCCCGAGACACCTCCCGGACCGGATCAGAACGGGTGAACTCCGACCGGTGAGGCCGGGGGCGGCCCGTATCCCTCGGCGATGCGCTGGTGGTACGTGGCGCGGTCGATGACCTCCAGGCCGACGATCTCCCAGGGCGGCAGTCCGGCCGTCTGCCGGTGCTCGCCCCACAGCCGCAGGGCGACGGCGGCCGCGTCGTGCAGGTCGCGGGCCTCCTCCCAGTAGCGGATCTCCGCGTGGTCGACCGCGTATCGGCTGGTCAGGAAGAAGGGGTGGTCGTGGGCGAGCTGTTCCAGGGCGCGCCGGACCTCCGGGAGCGGGGCCTCCTGGCCGGAGACGCTGAGGGTGACGTGCCACAGCCGCGGGGTCTCGCCGGGTTCCTCGCCCCGGAACCGGTCCCCGGCCGCCACGCTCGTCAGCGCGCGCTCCTCACCGGCCGCGCGGGAGCCGGCACCACCGTGGGACGCCTGAGTCCCAGGGCGCACTCGTCTCACGACGGCCTCCTTTGCACAATGGCGCTGCGGAACAGTTCCCTGGGACAAAGTTGAGCAGGCCGCAAGGGATCGCGGGGCGGTTTTGCGGAACGTCCACCACCGGGGGCGGACGTTTCCGTGCATTACGGGTGCAGGACCACCAGGTCGTCCCTGTGTACGACCTCGCGTTCGTACGCGGGTCCGAGTTCTCGGGCCAGTTCCCGGGTCGAGCGGCCGATCAGCCGGGGAATCTCCTTGGCGTCGAAGTTGACGAGCCCGCGGGCCACCGCGTGTCCCGTGCCGTCCCGCAGCTCGACGGGGTCGCCGGCGCTGAAGTCGCCCTCGACGGCGGCGATCCCGGCCGGCAGCAGCGACTTGCGGCGGTCCACGACGGCCTGCACGGCGCCGTCGTCCAGGGTCAGGGCGCCCTGCGGGGTGGAGGCGTGCTGGAGCCACAGCAGCCGGTCGGCGGAGCGCTTGCCGGTGGGGTGGAAGAAGGTGCCGGTGTCCTGGCCGGTCAGGGCGTCGGCCGCGTGGACGGTGCTGGTGAGGACGACGGGAACACCGGCGGCGGCCGCGATCCGCGCGGCCTCGACCTTGGTGACCATGCCGCCGGTGCCCACTCCGGCCTTGCCCGCGCTGCCGATCTCGACATCGGCGAGGTCGGACGGGTCGCGCACCTCGCCGATGCGGGAGGTGCCGGGCTTCGCGGGGTCCCCGTCGTAGACGCCGTCCACGTCGGACAGCAGGACGAGCAGGTCGGCGTGGACGAGGTGGGCGACCAGGGCGGCGAGGCGGTCGTTGTCGCCGAAGCGGATCTCGTCCGTGGCGACGGTGTCGTTCTCGTTGACGATCGGGAAGGCGCCCATCGCGAGCAGTTTGTCGAGGGTGCGCGAGGCGTTGCGGTGGTGCGCGCGGCGGCTCATGTCGTCGCTGGTCAGCAGCACCTGCCCGACCCGGACGCCGTAGCGGGCGAAGGAGGCCGTGTAGCGGGCGACCAGGAGGCCCTGCCCGACGCTGGCGGCGGCCTGCTGGCGGGCCAGGTCCTTGGGGCGGCGGCGCAGGCCCAGCGGGGCGAGACCGGCGGCGATGGCACCGGAGGAGACCAGGACGATCTCGCGCTCCCCGCCCCCCGCCCGTCTCCCGCCACGCCCCTCCACCGAGACCCCACGGGCCACCCCCTGGTTACGGACCTTCGCGAGCACGTCGACCAGCGCGTCCACACGGTCCGCGTCCAGGCCGCCCGAGGCGGTGGTCAGCGAGGAGGACCCGACTTTGACGACGATCCTGCGGGCCTCGCCCACGGCCTGCCTTGCCCCTGCCACGTCGCCGTCCGTCCCCTCGCGTCGATTCGCTCCCTCACCGGGAAATCTACGGGACGGCCGACGGGGGCGCGGCGCCGGTCCACGCTACGGACGGTGCCGCCCGCGTCACGGACAGAGCCCTCTGCGGGCGGCAACCACCCCTCCGCCCGCGCCACAGGACGCAACCACCCCTCCACCCGCGCCACAGGACGGCAACCACCCCTCCACCCGCGCCACAGGACGGCAACCACCCCCTTTCCGAGCCCGCCACGGACCAGAACCCGCACAGGACGGCAACCACCCCTCCACCCGCGCCGCACGACGACAGCCACCCCTTTTCCGGCCCCGGCCAAGACAGGAACGAGATCATCCGCTACGGTCCACGACACGCGGACCGACAACCACCCCCACACCCCGACGACACGCGCGTGTCGTCGGGAGGTCGCCGCGCGTTAACCCGGACGGCCGACCTGCGCCGACCCGACGCTCCTGGAGTGACCGCAGTGCCCGTACCTCTCCCTCGTCCGCAGGCCCTCCTCAAGGGGCTGGTCACCGTAGTCCTGGCCGCCGCCTTCGCCGCACAGGCGGTCGCGGCGCTGCTGCCGAACGTCCCGCTGCTGATCGCCGCGACCGCCGTCTCCCTGGCCACCGAGGGTGTGCTGTACCGGTGGCAGCGTGGGGTGCTGTCGCTGTTCGCCAAGTCGCACGCCGACATCGCCGTGCGGCACGTCCTGCGGGACCTGCTGCTGGTCGTGGGACTGCTGCGGCTGGGCGAGCAGGACCGGGAGACGGTGTACGCCCCGCTGGTGGCCGGGCTGCTCGTCTTCTACGCGCTGCACTGCGCGATCCAGGCGGCCTCCGTCCTGGTGCGCCGTACCCGCACCCTGCCGGTGGTGACCCGCAACATCGACGCCTCGGCGCTGCGGCTGTCCCCGGCCCCGCCCGTGCTGCTGCGCCGTCCCGGACACCGGCTGCTGGTGTTCGGCCTGCCGGCGACGGCCGGGCTGCTGGCCAGTGCTCCGGGCGACCGGCCCGTGTACGCGGCGGCGGGCATCGCGCTCTCCCTCGCCCTCGGGCTGGCCGGCCTCGGCGCGCTGCTGATCCGGCTGCTGCCGGGCCGTCGTCCGGCGGACGAGCAGCAGGTGCTCGACTGGTTCGACGCGTGGCTGGCCGACTACCGGCCGACCGTCGGCCTGTACTTCTCCGGCGGCGCCGCCTCGGCCTACCAGGCGAACATGTGGCTGGAGCCGCTCGCCGGGCTGGAGGGCAGGCCGGTCATCATCCTGCGCGAGCGGTTCATGGTGCAGAAGATCGCGGCGACGGACATCCCGATCGTCTGCCTGCCGAAGGTGTCGACGCTGATGCGTCTGGAGCACTCCACGCTCCAGGTCCTCATCCACCCGGCGAACTCCGGCAAGACCTCCCAGGTGCTGCGCATTCCCACGATCAAGCACACCTTCGTCAACCACGGCGAGAGCGACAAGCTGTCCTCGTGCAACCCGTACGCGAAGGCGTACGACGAGGTGTGGGTGGCCGGGCCCGCGGCGCGTGAGCGGTACGCGCTGGCCGAGGTCGGGGTCGAGGACAAGGACGTGGTGGAGACGGGCCGCCCGCAGCTGGACGGCGTGCTGCCCTACGCGGGCCCCCCGGCCGGACGGTGGACGACCGTGCTGTACGCGCCGACCTGGGAGGGCTGGGACGGCAACCCCGGCAACACGTCGGTGATCGCGGCCGGTGAGAACCTGGTGCGGGCGCTCCTCGCGGACCCGGGCGTCCGCCTGCTGTACAAGCCGCATCCGCTGACGGGCTCGGTGGACCCCCGCGCGGGCGCGGCCGATCTGCGGATCCGGGAGCTGATCCGGGCGGCCAACCGGGAGCGGGCGGCGGAACGCCCCTCGGACGGCGCGGAACTCGCGCGCCGCACCGCCGAGCTGGACCGGCTCACCACGTCGGCCTTCCGGGCCGGGTCCGACATCGTGGAGCGGATGCTGGTGCAGTCGACGCCGGAGCCGGGCCGCGCGGCGGCGGTGGCGCGGGCGACGGCCGCGTGGGAGGAGGCGTACTGGGCCTCGCTGCCGGAGGGCGAGCACCAGATCATCACGAATGCCCGGCCCACCCTGTATTCCTGCTTCAACGTCGCCGACCTGCTGATCAGTGATGTGTCGAGCGTGATCAGCGACTTCCTGGCGAGCGAGAAGCCGTACGCGGTGGCCAACACCAGCGGGCTGCCGGAGGACGCCTTCCGTACGGCGTTCCCGACGGTGGTGGCGGCCACGGTGCTGACACCGGACGCCGCCGGGGTCCCGGAGCTGCTGGAGGCCGTTCGGCACCCGGAGCGCGACGAACATGCCGGAGCGCGCGCCGAGTTGAAGCTGCGCCTGCTCGGCCCGGCGGAGCCGTCGTCGCAGGAGCGCTTCAACGACGCCGTCCGGGCCCTGTGCGGGGAGGCCCGGGACCATCGGGCACGGGTGGCGGAGCGGCTGGCCGCGGTGCCCGGTCAGCGCACCCCGACCTCGGTTCCGACCGCGCCGCGCTGAGCGGCGGCAGGCGCGGTCACGCCGCGTGCCGCACCTCGCGGGAGGTCAGCACCCGCCGCGCCTTGCGCACCGCCCGACGCACGAGCGTGTCGCCCCCGCCCTCGCGGTAGCCCGGGAAGGCACGGGCCTCCCGTGGCCCGGCGAGGTAGACCGAGTCGGGCACACCGGCGGCGCGGTCGCGGAAGTGCGGATAGGCCAGGTAGACACGGCGGCCCTTCCTCTCCAGGAGGGCCGCCGCCTGCTTCCTGTCCTTGACGAACTTCACGACGTCCGGCAGCAGGTCGGGGCGCTGCTCGGCGACCAGGTGCAGCCGCAGCCGCTCGTGGACCTTGAGGCGCTGGGCGACGCCCTCGCTCCAGTGGCTGTCCATCAGCGGCTTGGCCAACTCGAACTTGTGCCGGCGGATCTCCTCGCTGTCCGTCAGGTACTTGGGTCCGAACTGCGGCAACAGCGTGATGAGGAAAGGCCGGAGCATCAACTGGTCACGCCGGCCGCCCGCGGGGACGAGGTCGGCGATGAGGCCCATCAGGGCCCGCGCGGAGTCGAAGCGCAGCGCGTAACCGCCGCTCTTCGTCACATGCTTGCCGTCGTCCCGGCCGACCAGGTAGTAGCAGGTGTGGTCGGCGACCACGGAGACGCCGTCCGCGCGCAGATACGCCTCCATGGTGAACAGCGCGTCCTCGCCGGTGTACAGCGACTCGTCGAAGCGCATGCCGTGCCGGTCCAGCAGCGCGCGGCGGAACAGCTTCTGCGCGCTCAGCGTGAACTTGATGTTGGAGGAGAAGACGTCCGTCCGCTCCACCGTCCTGCCGAACATGGACTTCGGCGCCGAGCGGTTGACGCCCTCGACCTTGCCGAGCACCACGTCCGTGCCGGCGCGGTCGGCCATGGCCACCATCCGCTCCAGGGCCTCGGGGCCCAGCCGGTCGTCGGCGTCGAGGAAGAAGACGTAACGTCCGCTCGCCTTGCCCAGCCCGACGTTGCGCGGGCCGCTCGGACCGCCGGAGTTCTCCTGACGGATCACCAGGACGCGCATGGGAGCCCGCTCGGCGAACTCCTCCAGGTACTCCCCCGTTCCGTCCGTCGAACCGTCGTCCACCGCGATGACCTCGACGCGTGTCGGATCGATGGTCTGTGCCTCGACGGACGAGAGGCACTCGATCAGATACGGCATCGCTTCGTACGCCCCGATGATCACGCTCACATCAGGCTGCGCGGTCACGTTTCCCCCTAGTCAATGGGATATTCCCCCCGTATCTCCTCATTCGCTACCTGGTAGACGGGTGATCGAGGCAAGCGGTTGCCTCCCGCATGCATGTTCGTGAGTCACGTCACACGGAGAACGCACGGGGAGCCGGAAAGGAAAAGAGTTCGGCCCCGAGGAGATGCTCCTCGGGGCCGAACTCTTCGGTCAGCGGCGGCGGTTCAGATCGTGCCGACACCGTCCGTGTCACCGGCGGCGGCCACCCGCTGCCCCGGCAGGACGTTCGCCGGCTCGGCGTCGGCACCGGCGGCCGCCGCCCGCGACGCCTGGCCGACGTTGCGTGTCTCGGCCTTGAGCGCGAGGTTCGCGACGGCGGTGTTGAACTGCTCCAGGGAGGTCGGCTCGTCCGGGCCCAGCAGGTACTGCTTGAGCTCCTTTCGGTCCTCGGCCAGCGGATCGGCCTCCGGTGCGCGGACCGCGTCGAGCAGCTCGCCCAGCTCGGACGCGCTGTTGGACAGGATCACCGCGGCACGCACCGCCGTGTTGTTCCGTTTGAACTCCTCGACGCCCACCTCGGCGGAGTCCGTGACCGCGTACGGCTTGCCGCTCGCGATGAAGTCGGACACCACGCTGGAGATGTCCGAGACCATCGCGTCGGAGACGTTGAAGCAGTCGTACAGCCGCGGCTCGGCGCCGGCGATGACGCGGTGCTCCCAGGACGGGAAGGAACGCCAGTAGGCGTCGTTCCACTCGGCGCGCAGCCGGGCGGCCTCCTCGTGCCGGGCGACGTCGATCAACCCGTCACGGGTGGCCACGGCCTCGTCGCCGCGGTCGCCGCCCGAACCGGACAGCTGCGCGAGGCGGGTCTCGATCCGCTCCAGCTCGGCCGTGGCCTGCGCCTGGGCGGCGGTGTCGGCGATGAACCGCGTGTTGATGGCACGCTCCGCCGCGGCCTTCTCCACCAGGGCGGTGATCCGCCCGTGGGCGGCGCCGGCCTCCTGGCTCACCGTGCCGGTGAAGGGGTGCGGCTTGTACAGGACGCGGACCGGCGGGTCGGCCCGTACGAGCTGCTTCACGATGTTCTCGCCGGCCAGCATGATCGAGGTGTTGCCCGGGTTGCCGTCCCAGCCCTCCCAGGTGGGGGCGTACAGCACCGTCGGGATACGGCCCTCGGGGACGCCCTGCCAGGTCTGGATCGGGGCGAGTTGCGGGCGGCCGACCTCGACGATGTCCTCGTCGCGGACGCCGACGTCGGCGATGGCGTAGCGGTCGCGGCCCGCGCGGCCGGCCGTCCACACCTCGTCGTAGACCTTGCTGTACGGGTTGACGCTGGCGAGCTTGTCGCTGTCGCCGTGGCCGATGAAGACGTGCTTGATGGTGGGCACGCGCAGCAGGTGGATGTTCTTGCCGACGTTGGCCGCGTAGAGCGCGACCCGCACCGTGGACAGGTCCATGTTCATCAGGTGCACCCCTCCGGGCACGCAGATGACAGGGACCGTGGTGGGCGCCAGATTGTTCAGGATGACCCGCTCACGCAGGATGATCAGCGGCTTGGAGTCCAGCTTCTCCATGGTGTCGAGCCACATGTTGACCTGGTACGCGGAGTCCTTCGAACCGGAGAAGTACAGGACCGTCTCCGGCTTGTACTCGCCCAGCCAGTCGTCGACGGCGGCCAGGACCCTCTCGGCGTTCGGGATGGTCTTCCGGCCGCGCACGTACGGCACGAGCGCCAGGACGTACAGGGTGGCGAGGACCACCGTGATGCCGATGCCGATGAAGCCGATCAGCGAGGACTCCAGCTGCGCGGCGAGCAGGACGCCGACGACCGCCGCGAGGTCGAGGTGGAGCATCTTCTCGGCGGAGCGGTGCAGCAGCTCGCGCGGCGGGGCGTCCGGGATGCGGATGCGGGAGGCCAGGTCGACGTTGCGGGTGGCGACCGGCATGCGACGGCGATTGCGGATCAGCTGGACGAGCGCACCGTGCGGGGCCTGGAGACCGTAGAAGGCGATGAAGCAGGCGATCGCCCCGTAGTAGATCAGGTTGTCCGCCAGGGACAGCCGGGCCAGCAGCAGGATGAGCAGCAGCTGCCGGATCAGGAAGCGAATCGACAGGCCGGCCCGCACCTTGCCGAGGCGGTTGATCAGATAGCTGCCCTTGCGGTGCAGATAGTGGTCCGCCAGATACGTCACGGCGGCCGCTGCCGCGAAGGCGGGAACGCTCGGGACGAGCGCGGCCAGCATGAGGGCGGGGAAGCCCGCCACCATGAGGACCGCCGCGGCCAGCTCGGCCGCGCTGCCCACCCGGGCGACGCGAATAGCGGTGGATATCACGGAGAAACCTGCTCTTGGGAGGAGTATGCCGGTCTTGTTTCAACCATGCGGCTGGTCTGTGAATATTCGCGAGGCTGTATGGATTCAGGCCCCTGCGAACACTCCTGCCGACGAATGCCGTTAACAGGAGGTCGCAGAGGCCTGAATTTCCGAAGTCTGAGTGCCGCCAATTATTACACGCCGTCCTGCCGGTCCAGCACCGTGGCCAGGGCCTGCTCGAAGCCGGAGGCACGGGCCGCGCCGGCCGTGGGGTCCTGCTGGCGGACGTCGATGACGTGGCCGGTCAGCTCGGAGAGCAGCACGTCGAGCGAGGTGCGGGCCACGGCCTCGGAGGACAGCAGGGAGCCCGAAGGCTCCTGTCCGAACGCCTTGGTGCGCATCGGGGTGGCGGTGCGCTCGGGGTTGATGCAGTTGACGCGGACGCCGTCGCCGGCCCACTCGTCGGACAGGGCCTGGGTGAGGTTCACCATGGCGGCCTTGGTGGAGGAGTACAGGCTGTACTCGGCACGGCCGCGGGTGTAGCTGCTGGAGGTGTAGAGCAGCAACTGGCCCTTGGTCTCGGACAGGTACTTGTACGAGGACCGGGCGATCTGCACCGGGGCCAGGTAGTTGACCTTCAGCGCCTCCTCGATGGTGGCGTTGTCGGTCTCCGCGAGCTTGCCTATGCGCAGCACGCCGGCGGTGTTGACCACGTAGTCGATGCGGCCGGTCTCGGCGTACGCCTTGGACAGGGCGTCGTCGACCTCTTCCGGGTTCTCCACGTGGGTGCCGGTGGTGGAGCGGCCCAGGGCGTAGACCTTCGCGCCGTAGGACTCGGCGAGTTCGGCGATGTCCTTGCCGATGCCGTAGCTGCCACCGAAGACGACCATGGTCTTGCCGGTCAGCAGCTCGCGGTAGGCCTCCTCGGAGACCTGCTCGGGCGCGGCCGTGGAGGCGAGCTGGAAGAGTTTGTCGGCGATGAAGACGTCGACGGGCTGGGTGACCTTCATGTTGTACTCGTCACCCGCCACGACGTGGATCGGCACGTCCGGCAGGTACTTGAGCACGACCGAACAGTCGTCGGTGGCCTGGAAGTTGGGGTCGCCGGCGGCGACCTCGTAGGCCCGCCGGATCGTGGACAGCTTGAAGGCCTGCGGAGTCTGGCCGCGGCGCAGCCGGGAGCGGTCCGGGATCTCGGTGATGAACTCGCCGTCCTCGCCGTGCGTGCGTGTGACGATGATGGTGTCCGCGGACGGGATGGCCACGTCGACGGCCTGGTAGCGCTCCAGCGCGACGACGCAGTCGTCGATGACGCGCTGCGAGAGCAGGGGGCGCACGGCGTCGTGGAAGAGGACGTTGGCGTCCTCGCCCTCCGCCAGGCCCTCGCCCAGCGCGGCGATGGCGCGCTCGGTGGTCTCGTTCCTCGTGGAGCCGCCCTCGATGACCTTCGAGACCTTCTGGAATCCGGCCTTCGCGATGATCTTCTCGATGTCGGGCACGTAACCCGGCGCCATCAGCACGATGATGTCGTCGATCGAGTCGGTGTTCTCGAAGGTGGCCAGCGTGTGTTCGATGACTGCCTTGCCGGCGATCTTCAGCAGCTGCTTGGGGATCGACAGACCCACCCGCTGACCGGTGCCACCGGCCAGGATCACTGCGGTGGTACGGGGCTTGGCTATGTGCTGGGACACAGGTGACCTACCTTGGGACGACAGGGAACCTCGAAATGGTCCCACTTGTGGTTACCGCAATGCAAGGTGAGCGACCTCTGCCGCATATGCGCGCGCCACCTGTCATTCACCTCCCACTCCTGGTGATTGGTGAGACATGCGGTGCGTTCCCCGGGAAATGCACTGTGAGTAACTGCACAGAAGTTCAGCGACAGGCGCTCGGGACCGCGGTGACCGAGGACCCTCACCGGTTCCTTGGACGATGTTCCGTGCACGGTACGCGCTTTGAGGGTGCCCCGCGCACCACGTCCGCCGCTCGCGGCGCCGGGCACGAGGGCCTCGATGCGCGGACCCGCACGCCCCGGGACGCGGCACCGTACGCGTTCTTCATCGGTTAGACCGCGAATACGGCCCGCCGGTTCCCTCATTACCGCTGAATTCCCGGCCAAGATTTCGCGTCGTTTCGGCCTCGGCGAGAGTCATACGCCGCGAGACCGGGTCGGACTTCTCACACGGCTCAACCGTGCCCCCCGGGGATGGTGAGAAGCCCGGACGGCGAAGAGCCCTGGACTGCGGGAAGCCCGGACGGCGAAATGCCCGGGACTGCCGGGAGTCCCGGGCTCACACCTCTCGCGGACGGGGTCAGACGACCTCGACGCCCGGACGGCCGGCTTCGACCCTCAGCCGGGCCAGCGTGCTCGGGGTCGCGGTGGGCCGCCGGACGGTGTCGACCACCCTGACCTGCGCGTCGATGCGATCGCGGCGCACGTCGAAGAGGTGGTAGCCGCGGTGTGCGTCGAGCAGCTTCCAGTGCGGGTTGTCCGGGCGCCGCGGGTCCCACTCCCTGCGGAAGGCCTCCTGGTCCTGGTCGCCGTTGCTGGAGATGGAGGTGCCGACGAACTCGGCGCCGACGACCCGGGAGCCCGGGTCGGCGTAGTCCTCCTTGAGGTCGCTGATCATCGTCAGGTGCCGGTCGCCGGAGAGCACCACCGGGTTGCGGATCTGCCTGAACTCCTGAAGGAACCGGTTGCGTTCGGCCTGGTAGCCGTCCCAGGCGTCGTAGAACCAGAGCTTGCCCTCGCCGACCCGGAGGTCCGTCTCGGCCATCATGATCTGGGAGGCGATGAGGTTCCAGCGGGCCGGCGAGCCCTGGAGCCCGTTCAGCAGCCACCGCTTCTGCCGCGCGCCGAGCATGGTCAGCGACGGGTCCTGGGCGCCGGTCTGGCTGGTGGCCTGGTCGCTGCGGTACTGGCGGGTGTCCAGCACGTTGAGCCGGGCCAGGCGGCCGAACTCCAGGCGGCGGTACATCCTGATGTGCGGACCCGTGGGGACAGCGGTGGCACGGACCGGCATGTGCTCGTAGAACGCCTGGTAGGCCGCGGTCAGCCGGGCCACGAACGCGTCGTGCGGCTGCTTGTCCGGGTCCTGCGGGATCTCGCCGGCGAAGTCGTTGTCCACCTCGTGGTCGTCGAAGGTGACCACGAAGGGCGCGTTCGCGTGCATCGCCGCGAGGTCCGGGTCGGTGCGGTACTGGGCGTACCGGTTGCGGTACTGCACGAGGCTGAACGGCTCGCCGGTGCCCTCGTGCCGCCGCAGGGCCGTCGCCGAGGGCGTGGACTCGTAGATGTAGTCGCCGACGAACACCACGACGTCCGGGTCCTGGTCGAGCATGTCCGCGTAGGGCGTGAAGTAGCCGTGCTGCCAGTTCTGGCAGGAGGCCAGGGCCATGCGCAGGGAGCCGCCTGAGCTGTGGGGGTGGGGTGCGGTGCGGGTGCGGCCCACGGGGGAGAGCTGCCCGCCGGTGCGGAAGCGGTACCAGTACGTACGGTCCGCGCGCAGCCCGCGTACGTCCACGTGAACGCTGTGCCCGTACTCGGGCCGGGCCTGGGCGATCCCCGCGCGGACGACCTTCTTGCACCGGGGGTCCTCCGCGAGCTGCCACTCCACCGGCACCACCCGGTCGGGCATGCCGCCACCGGCGAGGGGGTCGGGAGCGAGCCGGGTCCACAACACGATGCCGTCCGGGAGTGGGTCCCCGGAGGCGATACCGAGGCTGAACACTCCCTCGGGCAGCGGCGTTTCGGCCGCGCGGGCGGCGTCCGGCAGACACAGCCGGGCGGAGGCCGCCGCGCCGAGCACCGCGGCACCGGCGGTCAGAAAGCGGCGTCTGTCGGGGGATACTGCTCCGGTCATCGGCTGACTCCCTTACCTCGCTGGCCCCGTGGACACGGGGAAGCTTCACGCTCGCGGGCGGCCCGCCCGCTGAACGCCGGGGTTCGCGTACATGACAACTAAGCAGACAAAGAGAGACCCGCCGCCAGCACGAGAACGAGCCGTTGCCGGGGCGAGTCTGACAGGTGCTCAGTGAGCGAAGCCGGTGCCGGGCCGTGTGTCTGTGGCGGTCGTGCCGAGAAGCGTGTCGCCGAAGGCCGTGGTGGCGTTGCGGCTCACGACCGTCGTGGGGCCGGACCCGAAGTACCACACGCATCCGGCGTTGCCGTTCTCCCCCGGCGCTCCGGCGGCCAGGCCGTCACCGTTCGCGTCCGCGAGGTGCACGGCCCTGCCGAACGCGTCGCCCGCCTCGGCGGCACCCGGCACGTCGGGCAAAACGTCCTGCGTGACCGCGTGGACGCCGGCGCCGGTGAGTCGGTCCGCGCCGCCGCGCGGCACGACGACCGCACCCGTGCCGGACACCGTGCCCAGGTCCTCGCCGGGCACGCCGGTCACCACGTCCGGATGGCGAGGCTGCCCTCGCTCATGGAAGCAGGCACGGGGAACTCCGGTGACCCGCTAGGCGGTTGGGGCGGGCGGAACGAGATCCGTTCCACCCGCCCCGTACGACTCCTCTGCCCGAGGACGACTTGGTCGCGCCGACGTCCGTTGCGCAGGTGCTTTCCGTTGCCTCACACCGCTCAGAACGGCTCGAAGTCGTCGAACTCCTGCTGGGCCTCGTCCCGCTCGGCCTGCCGGTCCTTGCGGCGCTGCGCGGCCGGCCGCTCCCCCTCGAGCCGGTGGTCCTCACCGCGGCGTCCGAGCATCTCGGCCCCGGCCGTCACGGACGGCTCCCAGTCGAAGACGACCGCGTTGTCCTCGGGGCCGATGGCCACGCCGTCGCCGCCTCGGGCGCCGGCCTTCATCAGCTCCGCCTCGACACCGAGCCGGTTGAGCCGGTCCGCGAGATATCCGACGGCCTCGTCGTTGTTGAAGTCGGTCTGGCGCACCCAGCGCTCGGGCTTCTCACCGCGCACCCGGAACAGGCCGTCGGCTTCCTGCGTCACGGTGAAGCCGGTGTCGTCCACGGCCTTGGGCCGGATCACGATCCGGGTGGCCTCTTCCTTCGGCTTCGCGGCCCGCGACTGCGCCACGACCTCCGCGAGCGCGTACGACAGCTCCTTCAGGCCCATGTGCGCCACGGCCGACACCTCGAAGACGCGGTAGCCCCGCGCCTCCAGGTCGGGCCGCACCATCTCGGCCAGATCCTTGCCGTCCGGTACGTCGATCTTGTTCAGGACGACGATCCGCGGCCGGTTGTCCAGCCCGCCGTACTGCCGCAGCTCCTCCTCGATGATGTCGAGGTCGGAGGCCGGATCGCGGTCCGACTCCAGCGTCGCGGTGTCCAGGACGTGCACGAGCACACTGCACCGCTCCACGTGCCGCAGGAACTCCAGCCCCAGGCCCTTGCCCTGGCTGGCCCCGGGGATGAGGCCGGGCACGTCGGCGATGGTGTACACCGTCGAGCCGGCCGTGACGACACCGAGGTTCGGCACGAGGGTGGTGAAGGGGTAGTCGGCGATCTTCGGCTTGGCGGCGCTCAGCACCGAGATCAGCGACGACTTGCCGGCACTCGGATATCCGACGAGCGCCACGTCGGCGACGGTCTTCAGCTCCAGGACGACGTCCCGAAGGTCTCCCGGCTCACCGAGCAGCGCGAACCCGGGCGCCTTGCGCCGCGCGGAGGCCAGTGCGGCGTTGCCGAGGCCGCCCCGGCCGCCCTGCGCGGCGACATAGGACGTGCCGTGCCCGACGAGGTCCGCGAGGACGTTGCCCGCCTTGTCCAGCACGACGGTGCCGTCCGGCACCGGCAGGACGAGGTCCTGCCCGTCCTTGCCGGAGCGGTTGCCGCCCTCGCCGGGCTTGCCGTTGGTGGCCTTGCGGTGCGGGGAGTGGTGGTAGTCGAGCAGCGTGGTGACCGACTGGTCGACGGTGAGGATCACGTCCCCGCCGCGTCCGCCGTTGCCGCCGTCCGGCCCGCCCAGGGGCTTGAACTTCTCACGGTGGACGGAGGCACAGCCGTGGCCTCCGCTACCCGCGGCGACGTGCAGCTCGACGCGGTCCACGAAGGTGGTCATGGGATGTGCCTCCAGTTACTGCGGGAATGTCTTGGGGTAACACGCGAAAGGCGGACCCGCTTCCCGTGAGGGAAGTGAGGTCCGCCTCGCGAAAGTTTCCGATCAGGCGACCGGAACGATGTTCACGACCTTGCGGCCACGGTGGGTGCCGAACTGCACCGCACCCGCCGAGAGCGCGAACAGCGTGTCGTCGCCACCACGGCCGACGCCGGAGCCCGGGTGGAAGTGGGTGCCACGCTGACGGACCAGGATCTCACCCGCGTTGACGACCTGACCGCCGAAGCGCTTCACGCCGAGCCGCTGGGCATTGGAGTCGCGACCGTTCCGGGTGGACGATGCGCCCTTCTTGTGTGCCATTTCTCCTCAGTCCCTTACTTCGCAGCCGCGGGGATCTCAGTGACCTTGATCGCCGTGTACTGCTGGCGGTGGCCCTGGCGACGGCGGTAGCCGGTCTTGTTCTTGTAGCGCAGAATGTCGATCTTCTGGCCCTTGTGGTGGTCCACGACCTCGGCCTGGACCTTGATGCCGGCCAGCACCCACGGGTCGCTGGTCACGGCGTCGCCGTCGACAACGAGCAGGGTCGAGAGCTCGACCGAGTCGCCAACCTTGGCAGTGGAAATCTTGTCAACCTCAACGATGTCGCCGACAGCAACCTTGTGCTGGCGACCACCGCTGCGCACGATGGCGTACACGCGGAACTCACTCTCTAGCTCGGGAAACGGCACCCCCGCAGGCCAGCCGCCCGCTCAGCGAGCGGCCTCTCCTGGGCGCCCGGCGCCCGGAGGATGAGGTTTACGGGGATGTGACGTGTCAGTCGACACGCCGACGGTCAAGGTTACGGGGCCGCGGCCGAAGGGGTCAAACCGAGCCGGCCCGCCACCTGTGCGACCGGTCACGCCGGTCGCGCCCCCGGGGCGCACGCGGGGTTCGCGCACGCCCCGGGGGATCGAGGCCGGTCAGCCCTCGTCGGTGGAGGCCGAGACGGAGGACCCGGAGGACCCGGACTGCTCCGCCGCCACGGTCTTCTTCGACGTGGCCTTCTTGGCGGCGGTCTTGGTGGCCGCCTTCTTGGCCGTCGTCTTCTTGGCGGCGGTCTTGGTGGCCGCCTTCTTGGCCGTCGTCTTCTTGGTGGTGGCGGCCTTCTTCGCCGTGGCCTTCTTGGCCGTCTTGCGGGCCGTCTTCTTGGCGGGCGCCGGCTCCTCGGAGGCCTCCTGCGGGACGGCACCGTCCGGCGCGGGCGCCTGCGGGGCGTCGGACGCGACCTGCTCGGAGGCGGTCTCCGACGGGGCCGACGGGACCACCACGACGGCCGTCTCCTCGGAGGCGGTGGACACCGTGGGCTTGCGCACGGCACGGCGCCGCGGGCGGGCCGGGGCGGCGCTCTCGGCGGGCGCCTCGGCCGCCGGCTCGGGCTGACCGGCCGGCTCGGGCACCTCAGCGGCCCCGGACACCGCGGGCGCGGTCTCGGCGACCGTCACCACGGCCGCCTCGGCACCCGCCGGAGAACCGGCCGGGGCGGACACCTTGCGGGTGGCCCGCCGCCGGGTACGGCCCGTGGGCGCGGCCGCCTCGACCGGAGCGGCCGGAGCGGCCTGCGCCGCCTCGACCACCGGGTCCTCGACGGCCATCGGCTCGGCCTGCGCCTCGGCGGCCGACTCCGGCTGCACCGGACGGGCGACCTCCTGCGCGACGGTCACGTCCTGAGCCGTCGGCACCTCGGCCTCGGCCTGCTCGGCCCTGCCCCTGCCGCGCCGGGCCTTGTCCCTGCCCTGCTCCGCCGTGGGCTCCGCCGCCTCACCGCGCGGGGAACCCGCCGGAGCCGA
>NZ_JBEOSZ010000020.1:0-137337 GCF_040303285.1 Streptomyces sp. NPDC096046
GCGGTGCGGCGGTGGGGCCCCTCCCGTTCGAGCGAAGCCGAGAGCGGGGGAGCGTGCCGGGCGTCGCGACGCCGCGGAGATCCATCAGAAGGGGCTAAGGCTGTCCGCGAAGTCCCGACTGCCCCGCGACGCCCGGCACGCTCCCCGAAGCCCGGGGCTCGGCGGCGCCGTCCACGCTGCGAGCAGGCGGTGCGCCCACCGGCAGTACCGGGCGAACACTCGGCTACGACCCACACGCAGGCGCCCGCCCGACACCCCGAAAGCACACCCACCCGGCTACGACCCACACGCAGGCGCCCGCCCGACACCCCGAAAGCACACCCACCCGGCTACGACCCGCACGCAGGCGCCCGCCCGACACCCCGAAAGCACACCCACCCGGCTACGACCCGCACGCAGGCGCCCGCCCGGCACCCCGAGAGTGCGTTCCTCCCCCAAGCTCTCGACTCCGCTCGGGCAGGGGGACCCCCAGGGTGCCGCGGGGCCCGTCCTTCCGGGCGGACGACGCGACGTCGCGGACACCCCCTGGCCCCTCCCCCGTCCGGCCCATCCCCACTCCTCCCCCGCCCCGCATCCGCGCCATGGTCGTAGGAGCGGTGCGCGCGGGGCGTTCCTACGTCAGGAGGGGTGGTTGCTGCCGTGGGCTACAGGGTCGGTCCGGGCTCGGGGGCATCCGCCAGCGGGCGGGGGCTGCTGCGGCGGCGCCGACGGCGGTGGGTGCGCGTCACGGCGTTCGGGGTCACGACTCTCCTCGTGGCGGCGGGCGGCGTCGGCTGGGCCGTGTACGCGAAGCTCAGCGGGAACATCACGCCCGACGAGGCGGCCGCCGCCGAACTCCGGCGCTACGACCAGGAGCGGCCCACCTCGCTGGTCAAGGACGCCCGGAACATCCTGCTGATCGGGTCGGACTCGCGCGAGGGGAGCGACAACGCCCGCTACGGGCGGGACTCCGGCACCGAGCGGTCCGACACCACGATCCTGCTGCACCTGTCCGCGGGGCGGAGCAGCGCCACCGCCGTCTCCCTGCCCCGGGACCTGATGGTGGACCTGCCGGGCTGCCGGCGCCCGGACGGGTCCCGCAGCGCTCCGAGGTTCGCGATGTTCAACCAGGCCTTCCAGCTGGGCGGTTCGGCCTGCACCATCCGGACGGTGGAGAAGCTGACCGACATCCGTGTCGACCATCACGTCGTCGTCGACTTCCACGGCTTCAAGAAGATGGTCGACGCGGTCGACGGCGTCGAGGTGTGCCTGCGGGAGCCGATCGACGACCGGGCCGCCAAGCTGCGGCTGCCCGCCGGGCGTGTGACGCTGAACGGCGAGCAGGCCCTCGGCTACGTCCGCGCCCGCAAGTCCCTCGGCGACGGCAGCGACACCGAGCGGATGGAACGGCAGCAACGATTCCTCGGGGCGCTCGTCAACAAGGTGCGCAGCAATGACGTCCTGCTGAATCCGGCGAAGCTGTATCCCGTGCTGGACGCCGCCACCTCGTCCCTCACCACCGATCCGGATCTGGCAAGCCTGCGTGGTTTGTACGAACTCGTGCGCGGTCTGCGTGACATCCCCATGGAACAAGTGCAATTCCTCACCGTTCCCCGGGAGTCGTACGCGTACGACGCCAATCGCGACCAACTCGCCGAGCCCGCGGCGGACCTGTTGTTCGAGCGGCTGCGCACGGACACACCGGTGGTCGTCGAGGGGAACGGCCCAGGACGTCACGCCCCGGCGAGAGCCGCCGATTCGCGTGACCCGTCGTTCGGGGATTCGCATCCGGGCTCTTTCCGGGCGCCCGCCGTCGCCGTTTCTCCTCCACCGACGTTTCGGGGGAACACGGCAGCCGAGGACACCTGCGAGTAAAGCGGGCACCAAGGCCACTCCAAGGCCACGAACTCTTCACCTGGGAAATGGGCGAATTGCCCAGGTGTAGGGACGTGGAATGGGTCACCGTCGTCGCTCGGCACCGAAAGGGACGGTTAGTGTGAGCGATCCCGGTGCGCCCGGCTCTGAGGGACGGTCCTGAGGTCGCGCACTGTGTGACCGAGACCCGAGCGCCTTGGAGGGGAAGGCGCCGCGTGCCCCGACGGAGGAAAAGGCAACCGTGGACGCGCAAGGCCGTGGGCGGGCGGGCGACATCGACCCCGCAGACCAGTGGGTACTCAACCCGGACACCGGCGAATACGAACTGCGACTGGCCCCTTCCGCAGCGCAGTCGCCCGTCCCCGCTCCGCGCAGGCCGCGACCCTCCGACGCGGGCCCGCGGGCGCGCGGCCGTACGGAGACACCCGGCCGGCCACGGCCCGAGACGCCCGGGCGCACGGTGCCGCCGCCGCGCAGACGGCGCGGAGCGCCGGAGGAGCCGCTGCCGGGGCGGCGCGGACGGCGCCCGGTGAAGAAGGCCTCGAAGGGCCGGAAGGTCCTGCTGTGGATCGGCGGCACGCTGGCGTTCGTGCTGGTCGCCGGTGCGGGCGCCGGGTACGTCTACATAGAGCACCTGAACGGCAACATCGCGTCCCTCTCCGACGACGGCGCGGGCACCGGTGGGTTCAGCAAGGACCGCGCGATCAACATCCTGCTGATCGGCACCGACAAGCGCACCGGCAAGGGCAACGACAAGTACGGCGACGCGGGCAGTGTCGGGCACGCCGACACCACGATCCTGCTGCACGTCTCCAAGGACCGTTCGAACGCGACCGCGCTGAGCATCCCGCGCGACCTGATCGTCGACGTGCCGGACTGCCCGACGACGCAGGAGGACGGCACCCAGAAGGTCATCCCCGGCACCCAGCGGGTCCGCTTCAACACGAGCCTCGGCCAGGACGGCCGCACGCCGAGCTGCACGATGCGGACCGTGACCGAGCTGACCGGAGTCAAGCCGGACAACTTCATGGTCGCGGACTTCAACGCGGTCAAGACGCTGACCAGCGCGGTCGGCGGGGTCGAGGTCTGTTTGGGCAAGGACATCGACGACCCGGACTCGCACCTGAAGCTGTCCAAGGGCACCCACACCATCGAGGGCGAGCAGGCGCTGGCGTTCGTGCGGACCCGGCACGCCGTCGGCTTCGGCGGTGACCTGAGCCGGATCGGGCTGCAGCAGCAGTTCCTGAGCGCGCTGATGCGCAAGCTGAAGTCCAACGACACCCTCACCAGCCCCCAGAAGATGCTCGACCTGGCGGAGGCGGGCACCAAGGCGCTGACCGTCGACTCGCAGCTGGACAGCATCGGCAAGCTGAAGGACCTGGGTCTGGAGCTGGGCAAGCTCGACACCGCGAACCTGACGTTCACCACCGTCCCGGTCGTCGACAACCCGGTCGAGACGGTGAAGTCCACGGTCGTGCTCAACGAGTCCACGGCCCCGCAGGTCTTCGAGATGATCAGGAACGACGTCTCCTTCACCGCCGTCAAGGAGCGGAAGAAGAAGGAGGCCGCCGCGGTCGCCGCCCGACTGAAGGGCACCAAGGCCCCGGCCTCCGAGGTGCGGGTGCGGATCCTCAACGGCGGTGCCGTCGCCGGCAGCGCCCAGGAGACGCTGAGCTGGCTGCAGAACGAGGAGGGCGTCACCAAGTCGGAGAACGCCGGCAACGCGCCCGCCTCGCTGGCGAAGACCACGCTCGAGTACGCGCCCGGCCAGGCCGCACAGGCCCGCCGCCTCGCGGACATCATGGGACTGTCCGGATCGGCTATGAGGCCCGGCGAGAGCGTGACCAACTCCCAGGGGCTGCCCGCCATGACACTGACCCTCGGCAAGGACTTCGAGGGTGCGGGCGTTCCCCTCACGGCGCCCACAAAGGCACCGGAAGGGGTGCAGAAGTCCACCGCCGACAAGGTGGAGTGCGCCAAGTAACCGCGAATTCCTTCCCCTTCACCGAACCTCCCCCAAACAAATGGGCCGAATTGCCCAGTTGTGAGAACGTGGAATTTGTCACCCGCGTCGCTTGACGGCGAAGTGTGCGGATAGTGTGTGCGATCCAGTGCTCTCACCCATGAGGTCCGTCCTGGGGGCGTGCACTGCTCGACCAGCACCGTGCGCCTTCCGGGGGAGGGCGCCGCGTGGCCCGACGGAGGAATCAGGCAACCGTGGACGCGCAAAGCCGTGGGCGGGCGGACGACATCGACCCCGCAGACCAGTGGGTACTCAACCCGGACACCGGCGAATACGAACTGCGACTGGCCCCTTCCGCAGCGCAGTCGCCCGTCCCCGGCCCGCGCGGTTCCGGTGGCCGGGGCAGGACCGGAACAGGCGCCGCCGCACGGGCCCGCCAGACCTCCGCCCGGCGCCCCGAGACGGCCGCGCCCGCCGCTGAGACCGCCTCCCCGCGCAGACGCGCCAACGCCCCCGCCGAGTCGGCCGCGGGGCGTCGCGGACGCCGCCCGGTGCCGAAGAAGGCGAAGGGCAAGAAGGTCCTGACGTGGACCGGCGGCTCGCTGGCCTTCGTCCTGGTCGGGGTGAGCGCGGCCGCCTACCTCTACTACGAGCACCTCAACAACAACATCACGTCCGTCTCCGACGACGGCGCGGGCACCGGTGGGTTCAGCAAGGACCGCGCGATCAACATCCTGCTGATCGGCACCGACAAGCGCACCGGCAAGGGCAACGAGGGCTACGGCGACAAGAACAGCTCCGGGCACGCGGACACCACGCTCGTGCTGCACGTCTCCAAGGACCGTACGAACGCCACGGTGCTGAGCATCCCGCGCGACCTGATCACCGACATCCCGGACTGCCCGACGACGCAGGAGGACGGCTCGGAGAAGATCATCCCGGGCAGTCAGCGCACCCGCTTCAACAACAGCCTCGGGCAGGAGGACCGGACGCCGAGCTGCACCATGCGCACGGTCACCGAGCTCACCGGGCTGAAGATGGACCACTTCATGGTGGCCGACTTCAACGCGGTCAAGACGCTGACCAGCGCGGTGGGCGGGGTCGACGTCTGCCTGGCCAAGGACATCAAGGACAAGGACTCCAAGCTCGACCTGCCCAAGGGCGAGCACACCATCGAGGGCGAGGACGCCCTGGCCTTCGTCCGCACCCGGCACTCCGTGGGCTTCGGCGGCGACCTGAGCCGCATCGAGCTGCAACAGCAGTTCCTGGGCTCGCTGATGCGCAAGCTGAAGTCCAACGACACCCTCACCAGCCCTTCGAAGATGATCAAACTGGCGGAGGCGGGCACCAAGGCGCTGACCGTCGACTCCCAGATCAACACGATCAAGAAGCTGGCCGATCTCGGGGCGGAACTGGGCAAGTTCGACACGAAGAACCTCACCTTCGCGACCGTGCCCGTCGTCGACAACCCCTCGGAGGCGGTCAAGGCGACGGTGGTCCTGAAGCAGCCGCAGGCCCAGCAACTGTTCGCGATGGTCCGGGACGACGTGTCGCTGACCGAGGTGAAGCAGGAGAAGAAGAAGGAGAAGGCCGCCGAGGCCGCCCGGCTCAAGGGCCCCAAGGCGGAGGCCTCGGAGGTCCGGGTGCGCATCCTCAACGGCGGTGCCGTCGCGGGCAGCGCCCAGGAGACGCTGAGCTGGCTGCAGGTCCAGGCGGGCGTCACCAAGTCCGAGAACGCGGGCAACGCGGAGCGGCCGCTGGCGAAGACGACGCTGGAGTACGCGCCCGACCAGGCGGACCAGGCGCGCCGGCTCGCCGAGATCATGGGTCTGTCCGGGGCCGCGCTGAAGCCGGGCAGGAGCGTGACCAACTCCCAGGGGGTCCCCGCGATGACGCTGACCCTGGGCAAGGACTTCAAGGGGGCGGGAGTGCCCCTCACCACTCCGGCGAAGGTGCCGGACGACGTGCAGAAGGCCACGGCCGACAAGGTCGAGTGCGCGAAGTGACCTGATCGTCCTTTCCTGCGTCTCACAGGTGGACGGAGCATGCCCGGACGAATCGGCCGGGTGTACATCCGACCGGGCATGTCAGTGGTCCAACCAGCAACGGAGACGACCGTGCTCCGGCGGAGCACCGGGGATACCCGGGTCCGGACGGAGACGGGTCGCCCGTGATCCGAACACGACACGGGGCGGACCCGTGGGTCGGCCGTAGGGGTGGGGAGGCAGGGGTATGGCGCAGAGTGACGTGCGCGGAGGCAGCACGCGGCACGATTCGGGCGGCCTGGCCCAGGATGAGCGTCCGGGAGCGGAGGCGCCCGCCGGCGGCGGCGAGGGGGGCGGTGGCCACGGCCGACGGCGCGGCCGACGCCGGATATCGCGCTGGTCCGCGATCGTGCTGTCGGTACTGATACTCGGGACGGCCGGCGCCGGATACCTCTACTACCGCCATCTCAACGGCAACATCGACAAGGGCAAACGCAACAGCGGCGAAACCGAGGTCGAGAAGACCCGACCCAACGCGGCGGGCCAGACCCCGCTCAACATCCTGCTGATCGGCTCCGACAGCCGGAACTCGGCGGAGAACGTCAAGCTGGGCGGCGGCAGGGACAACGTCGGCAGCAAGCCCCTGGCGGATGTGCAGATGCTCCTGCACGTCTCGGCGGACCGCGAGAGCGCGTCCGTGGTGAGCATCCCGCGCGACACCCGGGTGGACATCCCCAAGTGCGTCGACCCCGACACCGGGGACACCTACCCGGCCAAGAACACGATCATCAACGAGACGCTCCAGCGCGGCGGTCCGGGCTGCACCCTCGCCACCTGGCAGAACCTGACCGGTGTGTACATCGACCACTGGATGATGGTCGACTTCGCCGGGGTGGTGGACATGGCGGACGCCATCGGCGGTGTCCCGGTCTGCGTCAACCAGAACGTGTGGGACCGGCCGCTGTCCGGTCAGCGCGGCGGTTCCGGACTGAAGCTGAAGGCCGGCGAGCACAAGGTGCAGGGCAAGCAGGCGCTGCAGTGGCTGCGCACCCGCCACGCCTGGGGCAGTGATCCGCTGCGCGCCAAGGCACAGCACATGTACATGAACGCGATGATCCGGACGCTGAAGGAGCAGAACGCCTTCACCGACACCGGCCGGCTCATGCGCCTGGCCGAGGCGGGCACGAAGGCGCTGAAGGTGTCCGAGGAGATCGGCACGGTCAAGGAGCTGTACGACCTGGGCATGCAACTGAAGTCGGTCCCGACGAACCGCGTCACGATGACGACGATGCCGTGGATCGAGGACCCCCTGAACCGCAACCACCTCGTGCCCAAGCCGGAGGACGCCGACACGATGTGGGCGATGCTCCGCGACGACGTCTCCTTCGACAAGGCGGGCAAGGCGCGGTCGGCAGCGACCTCGGGTCCGTCCCCGGCCTCGGGTCCGTCCTCGGCGTCGGGGACGGCCACGGCTCCGGCCGCCGCGCCGGCCGCGGGGCTGTCGGTCTCCGTCGTCAACGGGACGGCGAGCGACGAGCAGGCCGCCGTTGCGCAACGCGCCGCCGCGATCGTGGCCGTGCTGCGGCAGAAGGGCTTCACCCGGGCCGTCGCCTCGGGCCGGCCGGAACCGCACGCCCGGACGCAGGTGACCTACCCGAAGAGCACCGGGGAGCAGGGCCGGGCCAACGCGCTGTCGGTGGCGGAGGCGGTCGGCGTCCCGAGCGGTCAGGTGCGGGCCACGGACGACGTCACCACCACCCTGACCATCGGCAGCGACTGGCGGGAGGGGACGGCCTACCCGAAGCAGAAGGCTCCCGAGGCGGGTGATCTGCCCGAGTCCGCGGACGCGCTGACCGCCGACCAGCAGGAGTGCATGGACGTGTACCCGCCCTACCGGTGGTGACCGCGGGCACGGCATGAGAACGGGGCCCGCCGTCCGGAAGGACGGCGAGCCCCGTTCCGCATCCGTGGACGTCGCAGCGCCTCGGCCGTCGGGCCGGGTCAGCTCGCGGCGACGTCCGTGCGCACCGCGGGGCGCCGGGAGGCGATGACCTTCTTCGCCAGCGCCCGCGGGCTGGTCAGGAAGCCCCAGCCCCACGACATGTGCATCGTGGCCAGCGCCACCGGGATCTGCAGCCGCGCCTTCAGCGGCAGGCCCTTGCCCGCCGGGACCGAGCCGAGCAGGATCGCCGCGCAATAGCCGCCGGGCACCACGAAGCCCCACGGCGTCAGCAGGGCACCGGCCAGCAGGCCGGCCGCGATCGCGCACACGGCGGTCGGCGGGGCGAGGTAGCGCAGGTTGATCGAGCCCTCGTGGTAGCGGGCGACCACATGCCGCCAGCGCCCGTAGTCCTTGTACTGCTTGGCGAGTGCCTTCACGCTCGGCCGCGGCCGGTAGGACACCTTCAGCTCGGGCGAGAACCAGATCAGCCCGCCGGCCTCACGGATGCGGAAGTTCAGTTCCCAGTCCTGGGCGCGGATGAACTCCACGTTGTAGCCGCCCTGCTGCTCCAGCGCCTCGCGCCGGAACACCCCGAGGTACACGGTCTCGGCCGGACCCGCCTGACCGCCGGTGTGGAAGGCGGCGTTGCCGACCCCGATCTTCGAGGTCATCGCGGCGGCGACCGCGTGCTCCCAGTCGTTCTCGCCCTCGGCGTGCATGATGCCGCCGACGTTCTGCGCGCCGGTCTCCTCCAGGAGCCGGACGGCGGTCGCGATGTAGTTCGGCGAGAGCATGCCGTGGCCGTCGACGCGGACGACGATCGGGTGCCGGGAGGCGCTGATCGCCGCGTTCAGCGCCGCGGGCGTACGGCCGGTGGGGTTGGGGACGGTGTGCACGCGCGGGTCTTCGGCCACGAGCTCGGCGGCGATCTCGTCCGTGCGGTCCGTGGACGGACCGAGGGCGATCACGACCTCCATCTCGCCGGCGTACTCCTGCGCGAGGATCGCTTGGACTGCTCCCCGCAGATGCCGCTCCTCGTTGAGGACGGGCATGATCACGGAAACGGCGGGGAGCCGCACGTCGGGATTGGCGTTCATAGGGGCCTCACGTTACCGCGAACGGGGGACACCGGTGCGCGCCGCCGGGGCGGTGGCGCGGACCGCAGATCGTATCGGCCTACGGTTTCACGGATCCCACGTACGGCCGTCGTCCGGAGGTGTCCCCATGCCCACGCCGCCGCGGTCCCCTCGGTCCACCGCCGCACCCCGGCGCCGCCCGCAGCCCCCCTCTCCCCGCCGCGCTCCGCGCCGCCCCGGCCCGGTCCGGCGCACACCGCGCTGGGGCATGCGGGCGGTCACCACCCTGTCCGTGGTGGTCCTCGCCTCCGCCGGTATCGGGCACGCGGTGATGACCAGCCTGGACGCCGACATCACCCGGGTCGACCCCTTCAAGGACATGAAGAACCGGCCGCAGGCGGGCCACGGCATGAACGTCCTGCTGGTCGGCACCGACGGCCGGGAGAAGATCAGCGAAGAGGAGCGCCACAAGTACCGGCTGGGCGGCGCCCCCTGCCACTGCACCGACACGATCATGATCGTGCACATCTCCGAGGACCGGGAACGGGCGAGCGTGGTGAGCCTGCCGCGCGACTCCTACGCGATGACGCCCGCGCACACCGACCGGACGAGCGGCAAGAGGCACCAGGGGCACCCCGTCAAGCTGAACGCGGCGTACGCCGAGGGCGGGCCGCAGCTGACCGTGCGCACGGTGGAGGACATGACGAAGGTGAAGATCGACCACTACCTGGAGGTCGACTTCACCAGCTTCATGAGGACGGTCGACGTGGTGGGGGGTGTGCAGATCTGCACCGCGGAGCCGCTGAAGGACAGCTACACCGGCCTGAACCTGCCGGCCGGACGGCACACGCTCGCGGGCGGGCAGGCGCTCCAGTTCGTCCGCGCCCGCCATGTCGACGGCGCCTCCGACCTGGGCCGCATGAAACGGCAGCAGCGCTTCATGGCGGCACTCGTGGACCGGCTCACCTCGTCCGGAATCCTCCTCAACCCGATGAAGTTCCGGGACGTGACGCGGGCGGTCCTCGGCTCGGTACGGGCCGACAGGGGCTTCGGCACCAACGAGATGCTGGACCTGGGTCGGGCCATGCGGAACTTCTCGCCGTCCTCCTCGGAGTTCACGACCGTCCCGATCGCGCGGATGGGCTACGCCGTGAAGGGCGTCGGGTCGACGCTGAAGTGGGACCCGGTGAAGTCGGAGCGTCTCTTCCAGGCCCTGCGCCAGGACCAGCCGCTGTCGGTGCACCGGCCGCACGGCGCGGCCCTGATCGTCCCGGTCGCCCCGCAGCAGATCCGCGTCCAGGTGGAGAACGGCACCCGCACCGCCGGCCTGGGCCGCCGGGTGGACGCGGCCCTGGCCTCCACCGGCTTCCGCACGACCAAGGCTCCGGTGAACTCCGCCGCCCGCGACGTCAGGCGCACGGTCATCGCCCACGACCCTCGCTGGGACCGCTCCGCCCAGTCCCTCGCGGCGGCTCTGCCGGGCAGTGAGCTCCGGGCGGTCAAGGGCCTGGGCCCGACCCTGAAGGTGATCGCCGGAGCGGACTTCGAACGCGTGCGGAAGGTGCGGGCCGAGGACCCGGGCCGGGGCGAGGTCGGGGTGGTGCGGGGGGACGAGGTGGCGTGCTCGTAGACGCGCGTCAGTCCTCGAAGCCCTCTGCCGCTCGCTTCTCCCGCAGGTCCAGGATCGCGCGGCGGCGGGCCAGGCGGTGGGTGCGCCGGATCTGGGCCTCCTGGTAGCGGCGCTTGTCGCGTTCGGTCTCCGGGAGAACCGGCGGAACCCGGCGGGGCTTGCCGTCGGCGTCGACGGCGGCGAAGACGAGGTAGGCGGAGCCGACCTGCGTGGGCGGGGCGGACTCGTTCCAGCGTTCGGCCAGGACCCGGACGCCGACCTCCATCGACGTGCGGCCCGTCCAGTTGACCTGTGCCTTGACGTGCACGAGGTCGCCGACGCGGACCGGCTCCAGGAACGCCATCTCGTCCATGGAGGCGGTGACGGCCGGCCCGCCGGAGTGCCGCCCGGCCACGGCCCCCGCCGCGTCGTCGACCAGCTTCATGATCACCCCGCCGTGCACCGTCCCCAGAAGGTTCGTGTCGTTGTGGGTCATGATGTGGCTGAGGGTGGTGCGGGACGCCGAAGTCGGCTTGCCCGGGATTTCCGGACTGCCGGAATCCGCAGCTGGGGCCTGGTCTGTCATGGCCCCCACCCTATGCCGAGGCGGCATGAGGGGGATTTGTGTCAGCTTCGCCACAGCCGTGCTCTGATTTTCCGACGACTCTTGTATGGCCTGCCACGCGGACCTGCACACTGGGCCGCATGAATGATTGGCCCGAGGGGTTTTCCGGCGACAACCGCGGCAGCCGGTACGGACGCGGCAGCTCGAGCGCGCGGCCCGAGAGCGCCCGTGTCATGCGGCAGGTCCGCCGCGGTCCGGCGGCATCGCCCGGGCAGGCGCCGTACGGCGGCGCCCCGCCGTACGGCGGCGGAGTACCGCAGCAGCCGTCCTACGTCGACGGCGGCGGCCACGGCCCCAGTGACGGCTACGACAGCGGCTACAACACCGGCCAGGTCTACGGCTCCTCGGGCGGCCGGGGCCCCGGCGGTCCGGGCGGTCCGGGCGACGGCGTGTACGAGCCGCGCCCCGCGCCGAACTGGCGCCGCCGCATCAAGGTGACGGCCATCACCGTGGTGACGCTGTTGGTCGTGACGAGCGTCGGCACGTACTTCTGGGCCGACTCCAAACTCAACCGCGAGGTCGACCTGTCGAAGGTCATCGACCGGCCGGAGGCGGGCGAGGGCACGAACTACCTGATCGTCGGCTCCGACAGCCGCAAGGGCATGTCGGCCGAGGAGAAGAAGAAGCTGCACACCGGGTCAGCCGAGGGCAAGCGCACGGACTCGATGATGATCCTGCACACCGGCGGCGGCGCCCCGACACTGATCTCGCTGCCGCGCGACTCGAACGTCACGATCCCGTCCTTCAAGGGGTCCGACTCCGGGAAGTTCTACGCGGCCACGGGTCGTCAGACGAAGCTGAACGCGGCCTACTCCGAGGACGGCCCGGAGTTGCTGGTGCGCACGGTGGAGGCCAACACGGGCCTGCGCATCGACCACTACGTGGAGATCGGCTTCGCCGGCTTCGCGAGCATCGTGGACGCGGTCGGCGGCGTCGAGATGGACATCCCACAGGACATCAAGGACACCAAGTCCGGTGCCGACCTGAAGAAGGGCAAGCAGACCCTCGACGGCGAGCAGGCCCTCGCCTTCGTCCGCACCCGCTACGCCCTCCGGGGCTCCGACCTGGACCGCACGAAGAACCAGCAGAAGTTCCTCTCGGCTCTCGCCAACCAGGTCGCCACCCCGGGCACGGTCCTGAACCCGTTCAAGCTGTACCCGACCATGGGCGCGGGCCTGGACTCCCTGGTGGTCGACAAGGACATGGGCCTGTTCGACCTGGCGTCCATGTTCTGGGCGATGAAGGGCGTCAGCGGCGGTGACGGCAAGTCGATGAACATGCCGGTCGCGGGCAACGCCCCCAACGGCAACCTCCAGTGGAACACCGCGAAGGTGAAGACGCTGGTGAGCCAGCTGAAGAACGACGAGCCGGTCACCGTCTCGGGCAACTGAGCGAGCGGCCGGGCACGGCGAGGGGGGCACCCGGGCGGGTGCCCCCCTCGCCGTGCGGCGGTCCTCACATCAAGGCGGCCGACATGGAGCGGCACATCTCGGCCCGATGAGCACCACAGGACGGACCGCCCGTGTGCGGCCCGTCCTCTCCTGTGAGGCACGACTCACCGGGGTCTGCGTGAATCCTCCGGCAGCGGCAAAACGAGAGTGCGAGGCACGCCGGAGGCCCGGCGTCGCCGGGCCGGGGGCGGCGAGCGAACCGTGCAGGGGGGAGACCCACACATGACGCAGCAGACGTACGACGAACGGCGGGTGCCGGAGACGAGAGGGCCGGAGGGGCAGAAGCAGCGACTGCGCAGACGGCTGGAGCGGCTGATCGGCGTCGCCGCGACCGAGGGCAACGAACTCGTGCCGCTGCGCAACGGCGACGAGATCTTCCCCGCGATGCTGGCCGCCATACGCGCCGCGGAGCACACCGTCGACATGATGACGTTCGTGTACTGGCGGGGCGAGGTCGCCCACGAGTTCGCCGGCGCCCTGGCCGAGCGGGCCCGCGCGGGGGTGCGGGTGCGGCTGCTGCTGGACGGCTTCGGGGCCAAGGAGATAGAGCCCGGCCTGCTGGACGCGATGGACGAGGCCGGTGTCCAGGTCGCCTGGTTCCGCAGGCCCACGCGTCTGTCGCCCCTGCGGCAGAACCACCGCTGCCACCGCAAGGTGCTGCTCACCGACGAGCACACGGCCTTCACCGGAGGCGTGGGCATCGCGCAGGAGTGGTGCGGCGCCGCCCGGAATCCGGACGAGTGGCGCGACACCCATGTACAGGTCCGCGGGCCCGCCGTGGACGGCATCGCCGCGGCCTTCGCCCAGAACTGGGCCGAGTGCCACGACGACCTCTACGACGACCACGACCGCTTCACCGCCCAGGAGCAGCCGGGCCGCGCCACGGTCCAGGTCGTGCGGGGGTCGGCCGCCTTCGGCTGGCAGGACATGCAGACGGTGCTGCGGGTCCTGATCACCTCGGCGCAGGAGCGCCTGCGGGTGGCCACCGCCTACTTCGCGCCCGACACCTACTTCGTCGACCTCCTGGCCGCGGCGGCGCGCCGCGGGGTCCGGGTCGAGATCCTGCTGCCCGGCCCGTACACCGACCAGCGGGCGTGTCTGCTGGCCGGGCGGCAGCACTACCAGACGCTCGTCGACGCGGGTGTGGACGTGCGGGAGTACCAGCCGACCATGCTCCACACGAAGATCATCACGGTCGACGGGGTGTGCTCCCTGATCGGCTCCACGAACTTCAACCGCCGCTCCATGGAGCACGACGAGGAGGTCGTGCTGGCCGTCCTCGACGAGGACTTCACCGCGGGCCTGGACGCCGACTTCGACGGCGACCGGGAGCGCAGCGAACCGATCGACGCCACCCGCTGGAAGCGGCGCCCCCTGCCCCAGCGCCTCGCCGAAGCCGCGGTCACCCCGATCCGCCGCTTCCTGTGAGAGCGCCGGGGGCCGGAGCTTCCCGGCCCCCGGAACGCGGCTACGGCAGGTTGCGCGCCATGACGATGCGCTGGACCTGGTTCGTGCCTTCGTATATCTGCGTGCTTTACAGGTCACACGGCGCTGACCTGCGCGAACACCCCTCCTACAGGGGCCCTCCCCAGCATTTCCCCGTGATCGTTAGCAGTCTGCCCAGGTGGGGCGGTGCTGGTGGCAGCCTCCCTGACCGGTCGGAGGAGTGGCAGGCTCCGGGCAGGTTACGCGGTTTCCCGTTCCGTCAACCGTGATCGCTTGACCCGCGCGGCCCGGCCTCGGGAGCATCAACCACAGATGCGGGGTACTGACAGCAGCACGGGAGAGGGGAACCCAGACCATGAAGGTCACCAAGCTGGTCAGCACGTGCGACATCAAGGACTGCCCGACGATCTACGCGACGGATCGCGGCACGCTCTTGGTTCAGGGGGAGACTCCGACCGACCACAGGCTTCAGATTCCCGCTCACGAAACCCTGGTCGAGATCCCGATGGAACTGATCCAGAAGGCCATCCGTGACAACCTCATCTAGGACCCTCGGCGACCTCTTCGACACGTTCCAGCGTGAGGCGTTCCGACTCGAAACCCTTGACGACTACAGCAAGTCGGGGAACGTCGATGCCTATGACGCGTTCCTGGCCGGGGAGCCGCAGCCGGACGACTACAACGCGGGATGGGTCGAAGAACTGCGCTCACACACCGGAAAAGGGAAACGAGTCTACCGGGTTCACATTCTGCGCCGTCCGCTCACGGACTATCTTAGGTTCGAACTCGGGTGGGGGTACCAGAAGAACATGTCCGGGGGTGAGGAGTTCTTCATTCTGGACATCACCGAAAGGCCGAACCCCCTGGAGAACGTACCTGACTTCTGGCTCTTCGACTCCGAGTCCGTGGCCGTAATGAACTACGACGGCGCCGGAAAATACCTGGGCTCGGAAGTCCTGCCACCGGGACGAGTAGCGGAATTCTCCGGGCACCGTGACGCGGCACTCGCCAACGCGGAGCCGTTCACGGAATGGTGGGCCAAGTACAGGGCGTGAACAGAGCACAGCTTGGGGCCGCGCTGCGGGCCCTGCGAGTAGCTTCCGGCAAGGAGGCCAAAGCGGTGGCCCGCAGCGCCCTCATGTCTCCGTCCAAACTGTCCAAGATTGAAAACGCGAAGCTCGCGGCCAGCGCGACGGACGTAGAGCGCATCCTGACCGCCATCGGTGTCTCGGATGAGGTCAAGGCGGAGTACACCGAGGCTGCGCGGGCATCGGCAACGGAGGCAACGGCATGGCGCCTGTTGAAGCGCATCGGAGTCCACAAGGGCCATCAAGCCGCCAAGGCCCTTGAAGCCCAGATGTCCACGCTTCGGCTGTTCCAACCGGCCCTGGTGCCGGGCTTGCTCCAGACGCCGGAGTACATCCGTGCCGTTCTCCAACGACACAATCTGAGTGAGGACTCTCTCTCCCGGACGATCAACGGCAGGCTTGAACGTCAAGCGGTCCTCTACGACAACGCCAAGTCGCTGCGGTTCATAATCACAGAGCCTGTCCTGTGGTGGCGCATTGTCCCGCCACAGATGATGGCGGCACAGCTCGACCGAATCGTTTCCATTTCCCGCCTGTCTCATGTGGACATCCGCATAGTCCCGTTGCGGATTCAGCAGCGCGACATTGCAAATCATGCGTTCGTCATCCGCGACGACCGAATGGTCACGGTTGAGACCGTCCACGCTGAAGTAGTCGTAACAGATCCAAGGGACATTGGTCTCTACCTCGAGAAGTTCGAGGGATTCGAACGAGTGGCATTGTCTGGTGACCACATGCGGGGCCTGGTCGAAGGTATCCGCGACGACTTTTTGCGGGAACAGGAAACAGGCTAGAGCCGCATCCGTGGCCCGCCGAAGATGGCGCCATGGAGAGCGAAGAGAGAACTTCCGATCCTGGAACCCACACGACAGCACGGACGTGCCTGCCGGAGCCACCTCGCGAGCCGTCACCCAAACCCGGTTGCGCTGACTGCCTGTCCATATCGGTAGCCCGCGAGAACGCCCGCTCCACGTTCGACTACAGCGCCGTATCCGACGCCAACGTACGGATGCGCCAGCACCACGCAGAGGCGCACGCGTCATGAGCAAGGGAACGGGCTCAAGGCTCTTCGCCGACCGCCCACTGATGACCATGCGGGTCTCTCGCGACTCAGGGCAGACCTGGGGGCCGGAGCAAGCCGTGGCCACGACGGACGATCTTCCGCCGCTGCTCACAAGCGCTTGGCCACCATGCGAGTGCTGGCGCTGCACGGAACGCGGCCAAGGTTCCAGGCGCTGAAGTCTCTCCCTCTCCTTTATGAACTCCCGCCCGACATGGGCGGCGGCGGTCAACCATGGCCGCGATCAGTTGAGCAGGAAGGGGCAGTGATGCTGAACGGAACCGACCTGTACGCGCTCGACATCGACGGGGCCTCGTTCGTGAAGGCGTGCGGCGGCCCTTGCACCGAGGGGTGCGTGACCCTGGCCCGCATCGGCGACGACGCATGGGCCCTGGGTGACAGCAAGCGGCCGGGCGCCGAGCCGCTGAGGTTCACCACGGAGGAGCTGGACGCGGCCGGTATCGACCCGGCGCGGTTCGGCCTGAACGTCTGACCCTCCCCCCTCTGCCAGTCGGTCCCCGGCCCACCCCTCCATCGGGTAGGGACCGGCTGGCCCTTCGCCCTCAAGAGAACTGAACGGGAACGACTGGTGCACCATCACGGCTATCTGTGGACCGGCCCGAAACAGCGTTTCGACCAGGAAGCGCTACGGCGGCCCCCACATCCCGAGCCGCCCCCGGCCGGAAGCAAACCGGAACTCATCCAGCGCTACCGGGAAGTGGCGGCGGAGTTTCCAACCGTTGATCTGCCGCCGCTGGAAACTGCGTATTGGCTGGTCAAGCCGCGTTCGTTAGTTCGTGGCACGTGGGATGAGGCGAAGGAAGCGGCGGCCTGGCTCGGGGAGCGGTTGGCGGAGTACGCGCCCCGGGTCGCCTCGGAGAGGGACCGTGACACCACTCGTCTGGCCGTGCTCGTCAACTCCGCTGCTGAGCAGTTGGGTTCCGGGGCTGATGTGTCGCTCGGGTTCTACCTCGAACGGCCCTCGTACCTGTCCCTGGCGGTGGTGACGTGTTCCCCGAATCGCTCAAAGCCTGAACTGGCGCGTGTCCTGCCCAGTAGTCGAAGCAACAAAGAAGCCCCGGCCAGTGGCCGGGGCTGCCCTTTGGCTGGTTAGAGCAGTGCGCGGAAGGGGTTGGAGCCCGCGAGCCGCTCCGAGCGCTGCGGTTCGGGCGCGCGCTCGGGGGCCTGCTTCGGTTCCGGGCGGTAGGCGTCCAGGCGGACGACCGTTGTGCGGTTCTGCTTACGCTCCGCGCTGGCCGGCTGCGGCTCTGCGTGACGGGAAGGGTCCCGGTTTCTGTCGCTGTCCGTGTCGGCCGGCTGCGGCAGAGCGTCACCGGAACTGTCACCGGGGAGTGTGAAAATGGTGGCCGGTCGGCCGGTCTTCCCCGCCCGTTCGACAGTGACGACGATTCCGGGCAGTGCCTTGACCTCTGCTGCGGTCGCTCCCACGTAAGGGAGTACCTGAGAGGACGTGGCCCGTCCGCCGTGCCTTTCGATCCGGGCTCGGATCTTGTCCTCAAGGCTGAGCGGCTGTCGCTTCATCTTCGGGGAAGTCGCCCCCTTGGTGATCCGGACGGCGTCCTGGACAGAGCGGCGTACGAGCGTGAATGCGGCCGACAGCATCTCTTCCGTGATGTGCTCGGAGCACTCCGAGGCAGCCAGACAGGCCGCAACCCGGAGCGTCTGTTCCGCCGTGCGCTCGATGAACACCGCCTGCCCTCGGGCAGGGTCTCACCCAGGATGCGGGCGTAGCGGCGCACGATCCGCCACAGTGGCCGGGCATCCTCCGCAAGCGTGATCACTCGGGGCCGGGCGGTCGCCCACCCGTAAGCGTCCGACAGTTCTGAACCGTCCACCTTCGGCAGGCTGACCCGGTCGTCGTCCAGCATGGGGACCGACCCGAGGAGGAAGGGGAGGATGCGGTTGTACGAACCTCCGGCCGCTTCCGATTCGCCCACGTACTTGCTCCAGTCGGAGGGCGTGACGTGGCAGTGCAGAACCATGGCGGGGTCGCGTACTTCCTGCGCCTCTTCCACGACCCCACGGAGGCGTCAGAGGTCGCTTGATCCGCATACGACAACAGCCCCCGGCGTCATGCCGGGGGCTGTGTTGTTTGTGCAGGTCAGTGGCTGTTTTCAGCCCGGCATCTGCCCAGGAATCCCCCAGCATGACGCCCAGGAACGGCCTTGATCGGGCCGCAACGGGCAGAAGGCCGAGGGGGTCCCTCCGGACGTTCGAAACAGCCTCTGACCTGCTAAAACCCTGCTAGGGAAGGTTCCTCGCCATCACTATCCGCTGAACTTGGTTCGTGCCTTCATAAATCTGAGTGATCTTGGCGTCGCGCATCATGCGCTCGACCGGGTAGTCCCGCGTGTAGCCGTAGCCGCCGAGGAGCTGGACCGCGTCCGTGGTGACCTCCATCGCCACGTCCGAGGCGAAGCACTTGGCCGCGGCGCCCAGGTAGGTGAGGTCGGCGTCGACGCGCTGGGAGGCGGCGGCGGCCTGGTAGGTCAGGGCGCGGGCGGCCGAGATCTTCATGGCCATGTCGGCGAGCATGAACTGGATGCCCTGGAAGTCGGCGATCGGCTTGCCGAACTGCTTGCGCTCCTGGACGTAGCCCTTGGCGTAGTCGAGGGCGCCCTGGGCGATGCCGAGGGCCTGGGCGGCGATGGTGATGCGGGTGTGGTCGAGGGTCTTCATCGCCGTGGCGAAGCCGGTGCCCTCCTCACCGATCATGCGGTCGGCGGGGATGCGGACGTTGTCGAGGTAGACCTCGCGGGTCGGGGAGCCCTTGATGCCGAGCTTCTTCTCGGGAGCGCCGAAGGAGACGCCCTCGTCGGACTTCTCGACGACGAAGGCCGAGATGCCCTTGGAGCGCTTGGCCGGGTCGGTGACGGCCATCACCGTGTAGAACTCGGACTCGCCGGCGTTGGTGATCCAGCGCTTCACGCCGTCGAGGACGTAGTGGTCGCCGTCGCGGACGGCCTTCGTCTTCATGCCGGCGGCGTCGGAACCGGCGTCGGGCTCGGAGAGGCAGTACGAGAACATGCCGTCGCCCTTGGCGAGCGGGGTCATGTACCGCTTCTTCAGGTCCTCGGAGCCGGAGAGGATCACCGGCAGGGAGCCCAGCTTGTTCACGGCCGGGATGAGGGAGGAGGAGGCGCACACGCGGGCGACCTCTTCGATCACGATGACGGTGGCCAGCGCGTCCGCGCCGGAGCCGCCGTACTCCTCGGGCACGTGCACCGCGTGCAGGTCGTTCGCCACCAGCGCGTCGAGGGCCTCGCGCGGGAAGCGGGCCTCCTCGTCCACCGCGGCGGCGTGCGGCGCGATCTTCGCCTCGGCCAGCGAGCGGACGGCGTCACGGAGCATGTCGTGCTCCTCGGACGGGCGGTACAGGTCGAAGTCAGCCGATCCGGCCAAGGTCTCTCACGCTCCAAAACGCTGCCATGGTGACGCTAACTACCGTTAAGTAATCAAAAGTTTATGGGGTCGCCCACCGGAGTGATACGTGAGCTAGGCGACAGCGGAGAAGTTGCCCGGTGAAGCGAGGGGCCATGCCCCGGATATGCTCGGCCGCGCACCACATGCCGCAGACCTCTGGAGCACCCATGGCCCTGAAGATCACCGTGATCGGCACCGGTTATCTCGGCGCGACACACGCGGCGGCCATGGCCGAGCTGGGCTTCGAGGTGCTCGCCCTGGACGTCGTGCGCGAGAAGATCGAGAAGCTGGAGCGCGCCGAGGCCCCGATGTACGAGCCGGGGCTGGAAGAGCTGCTGCGCAAGCACGTCGCCGGCATCGAGGGCTCCAGCGGCCGGCTGCGCTTCACCCAGGACTGGGCGGAGATCGGCGCCTTCGGCGATGTGCACTTCGTCTGCGTGAACACCCCGCAGCGGCACGGCGAGTACGCCTGCGACATGAGCTACGTCGACTCCGCGATCGCCTCGCTCGCCCCGCATCTGCACGGCCCGGCGCTGGTCGTCGGCAAGTCGACCGTGCCGGTCGGCTCGGCGGACCGCCTCGCCGCCTACCTGACCGCGCACGCGCCCGCCGGACAGGACGCCGAACTCGCGTGGAACCCGGAGTTCCTGCGCGAGGGCTTCGCCGTCGACGACACGCTGCACCCCGACCGGCTCGTGGTGGGTGTGCGCAGCGAGCGCGCGGAGAAGCTGCTGCGGGAGGTGTACGCCACGCCGATCGCCGAGGGCTCGCCGTTCGTGGTCACGGACTTCCCGACCTCCGAGCTGGTGAAGACCTCCGCGAACTCCTTCCTGGCCACGAAGATCTCGTTCATCAACGCGATGGCGGAGGTGTGCGAGGCCGCGGGTGGTGACGTGGCCAAGCTGGCGGAGGCCATCGGGTACGACGACCGGATCGGGCGGAAGTTCCTGCGGGCCGGGATCGGCTTCGGCGGCGGGTGTCTGCCGAAGGACATCCGGGCGTTCATGGCGCGCGCCGGTGAGCTGGGCGCCGACCAGGCGCTGACGTTCCTGCGGGAGATCGACTCGATCAACATGCGCCAGCGCGGGCAGATGGTGGAGCTGGCCCGGCAGGCGCTGGGCGGCGGGCCGTTCCTGGGCAAGCGGGTGGCGGTGTTGGGCGCGACCTTCAAGCCCGACTCGGACGACGTACGCGACTCCCCCGCGCTCAACGTGGCCGGGCAGATCCACCTCCAGGGCGGCCAGGTCACGGTCTACGACCCGAAGGGCATGGACAACGCCCGCGGTGTCTTCCCGACGCTCGGCTACGCCGACTCGGCACTGGACGCCGTGCGCGGAGCCGACATCGTGCTGCACCTGACGGAGTGGCGGGAGTTCCGCGAGCTGGACGAGGAGGCCCTCGGCGAGGTCGCGGCGGCGCGGGTGATCCTGGACGGCCGCAACGCCCTCGACCCGGAGCGCTGGCGCAAGGCCGGCTGGACGTATCGGGCGATGGGGCGCCCGAAGGCCTGATCGCGAGGCGGAGACGCGGACGCGCAGACAACGGACACGAAACAGGTGACGCCGGTTCGGCCGAGGCTCAGTCGGCCGAACCGGCGTCTTCGTGCATTCTGCACCACCCGGCCGTGAGGCGGGGCGGCAACGGGGTTCAGGGCGGCCCTAGGCGTCCTTGGCGGCGTCCTTGGCGACATCCTTGGCCCGGTAGCGGCGCATCTTGACGCGGGCCCCGCAGACCTGCATGGAACACCAGCGGCCGCGGCCGGCCGGGCTGCGGTCGTAGTAAGCCCAGTGGCAGTCGGCGGCCTCGCACGCCTTGAGGCGGGTCCAGGTGCCGGCGACCAGGGCCTCGGCGACGGCGGCGGCCACGCGCGCGAGCAGGGAGCGGTCGTCGGCGGGGGTCAGGGCGGCCGAACCGTCCGCCGCGTCGACCGCGACGAGCAGCGGGGCTTCGGCCAGGAGGTCACCGAGGGGGGTGACCTCCCGGTGGGGCGGGTGGCCGGCGTGGGCGAGCAGGGTCGCGCGCAGCGACTCGCGCAGGGTGCGGGCCCGGTCCGTCTCCTCCGGGGTGATGCCGAGGCGCGCCCGGCCCTCGGGCGTGTCCAGCGCGTCGGCGCCGGACTCGATGTCCAGCGTGTTCACCAGGGCCTCGACCAGGGTCAGGCCGCCGGGCGCGGGCGATCTCTCCGTCATGGCTGGACCGTACCTCTCGCGATTCTCCTTGCGAGGTTACCGTCTATGGGGGAGCATGCAGTAACGGTTACTGGTTACCCGTCTCTGCGGGTAACAGTCACTTCGAGGAGGAAGTCATGGCTCTCGCCAAACCGGGTGTCGTCGTCCTGGACTGTCCCGACCCGCGCGCCCTGGCCGGTTTCTACGCCGAGGTGCTCGGCGGCACGCCGACGGTGGAGACCGACGGGGAGGGCGAGTGGGTCGACCTGAAGGTGCCGGGCGGGACACCACTGGCCTTCCAGGCCGCTCCCGGGTTCGTGCCACCGCGGTGGCCGTCCCCCGACCACTCGCAGCAGTTCCACCTCGACCTGGTGGTGGACGACCTGGACGCGGCCGAGAAGGGCGTGCTGGCCCTCGGCGCGAAGCCGCTGGACGCCGAGGACCGGCAGCGGACCTTCCGCGTTTACGCCGACCCGGCCGGGCACCCGTTCTGTCTCTGCGCCTGCTGACGTCTGGAGGCCCCATGTCCGCCGTGGCACGTTTCCGTTCCGTGGTCCTCGACTGCCCCGACCCCCGCGAGCTGGCCCGCTTCTACGCACAGGTCGGCGGCGGTACGCCGGAGGGCGACGACCCCGACTGGGTGGTGCTGCGCGTCCCCGACGGGCCCCGGCTCGCCTTCCAGCGCTCCCCCGGCTACACCGCCCCGGAGTGGCCGCGCGCCGACCGCAACGCCCAGCAGTTCCACCTCGACTTCGACGCCGGGTCGACCTGGGACGAGATCGACGCGGCCGAGGAGCGGGTGCTGGCCCTGGGCGCGCGGGTGCTGGACAAGGAGGACGACGAGAAGAAGGACTTCCGCGTCTACGCCGACCCGGTGGGGCATCCGTTCTGCCTGTGCCGGATCGAGCAGGCCTGATCCGGCCGGGTGGGCGGGGCCGCCAGGGTCTGTCCTTCGGATTCCGGCGCCCCAGTGCCCGGCCCGCTCGGGGCGGCTGAGGAGAACCACACCTCACGGCCGACCTGCCGAACGGCAGACCCTAGGCCCCTAGCCGTCCAGCTCCGAGATCGTCGCCGTCGAGGGTTCACGGCGCTGCTGGGCGGCGCGGGCGGTGAAGTCGGCACCCCGCAGGAGCCGCTGGACGTTGCCCCAGGTCAGCAGGGCCAGGTCCGCCTCCTCCCAGCCGCGTCGCAGCAGTTCGGCGACGAGTCTTGGGTAGCAGGACGTGTCGCCGAGCTCCTGCGGGTGGGCGGCCCCGGTGTCGTACGTGCCGGACAGTCCGACGCAGTGCGCTCCGGCCACGGCCCGGATGTGGTCGAGGTGGTCGGCGACATCGCGGACGGTCGGTCCGGTCTGCTCGGCCGTCAGCGGCACCAGACACAGTCCCTTGGCCGCGCCCAGCTCAGCCAGCAGGTCGTCGGGGAGGTTGAGGGGGTGGGGGCGCAGGGCCCGGGCGGCGGAGCGGCTGCACAGCACGGGCGCCCGGGACAGACTCAGGACACGGCGGACGGTCGGGGCGGACGCGCCGGAGAGGTCCACGATCACGCCGAGCCGGTTCATCTCCCGCACGACCGCCTCGCCGAACCGGGTCAGCCCCGCGTCACTCGCCCAGGACACACCGGTCAGCGTCAGGGCACGCAGGCCGAGCAGGTGCAGCTGACGCAGGATGCCCAGCGAGTCGCCCAGGGCGGGCGCCCCGGCGGGGCCGAAGAGCACGGCGACCCGGCCGCTGTTGCGGGCGTCCGCGACCTGTCCGGCCGTGCAGACCGGCCGCAGGCCCTCCTCGCAGGTCCGGGCGACGATCTTCGCCAGGTCCAGTTGCTCCAGGGTGGCGCCGACGGCCCGGTCGCCGTCGAGGCCCTCGGGCAGGTGCAACGACCAGAACAGCGCGCCCACGTGGCCGCCGCGCAGCCGGGGCACGTCCGTGTCGACGGTGCTCTCGCCCTCCTCCAGGTCGTACCAGGACAGGCGCTTGAGCGCCCAGGGCAGCCCGTTGCAGCCGTCGGCCACCGGGTGCGCGGCGAGGATGGCGTGGGCCCGGGTCATGGGCGCGTCGTCCGGGTCGGAGACGGGCTCGTAGGACTCCGCCGTGACCAGGCCCTCATCGGGGTACGGCTCGGCCGGCTCGTCGAACTCGTCGGCGGCCGCGGCGGTGGGGCGCAGGTCGTCCTGGAGGTCTGCCATGGCGGCTCCGTACGCTCGTTCGTGAGGTACGGTCACCGTCGCACGGAGCGCAGAGCGGTTCCTGGTGGGCGGGTCGTTCGGAGTACGACGCCGGCCTTGTGCGCGGGCGTCCTCGTGGCGCGGCAGCGGACCGGGGCGCCGCTGAGCGGGAGGCGGGTCCGGTGCTCGTGGCGGGGGCGGGGCGACCGGTTCCCCGGCCACCCCGCCCGCCCCACTCAGCCGGCGGGCGCGTCCAGCGACTCGATCGTGGCGTTGGACGGCGAGCGCGTCGCCCGAAGCCCTCGGGCCACGCCCTCCGCCGCGTCCAGGACCCGGACCGCGTTCTTCCAGGTCAGCTTGGCCAGATCGGCCTTGGACCAGCCGCGGTCGAGCAGTTCCGCGAGGAGGTTCGGGTAGCCGGCGACGTCGGCGAGTCCGTCGGGGGTGAAGGCCGTGCCGTCGTAGTCACCGCCGATGCCGAGGTGGTCGATGCCGGCCGTCTCCCGCATGTGGTCCAGGTGGTCGGCGACCGTCGACGCCGTGGCGACCGGGCGCGGACGGCGCTCCTCGAAGGCGCGGTGCACCTCCATGGCCGGCGCGGTCGTGTCGAGGGGGTGGAAGCCGTGGGCCCGCATGTTCTCGTCGGCCGCGGCCGTCCAGTCCACGGCCGCCTGGAGCACGAACTTCGGCACGAACGTCACCATCGCGACACCGCCGTTGGCGGGCAGCCGCTCCAGCACGTCGTCCGGGATGTTGCGCGGGTGGTCGCAGACGGCCCGCGCGGAGGAGTGGGAGAAGATCACCGGGGCGGAGCTGGCGTCCAGCGCGTCCCGCATGGTCGTCGCGGCGACGTGGGAGAGGTCCACGAGCATGCCGAGCCGGTTCATCTCGCGGACGACCTCGCGGCCGAACGCGGTGAGGCCACCGGCCTTGGGCTCGTCGGTCGCCGAGTCGGCCCAGTCGACGTTGTCGTTGTGGGTGAGCGTCAGGTAGCGCACGCCGAGCTCGTACAAGCCGCGCAGCGTGCCCAGGGAGTTGGCGATCAAGTGGCCGCCCTCCGCGCCCATGAGGGAGGCGATACGGCCCTCCCCGCGCGCGGCCTCCATGTCGGCGGCGGTCAGCGCGGGACGCAGGTCCTCGGGGTGCCTGGTCAGCAACTGCCGTACGCAGTCGATCTGTTCGAGTGTGTCCGCGACCGGGGAGGGTGAGTCGGTGCGGACGTAGACCGACCAGTACTGCGCGCCGACCCCGCCCGCGCGCAGCCGCGGGATGTCGGTATGCAGATGGGCGCTCTGGTCGGCGGCGATGTCGCGGGCGTCGAGGTCGTAGCGGACCTGCGCGCGCAGGGCCCAGGGCAGGTCGTTGTGGCCGTCGGCGACCGGGAACTCACGCAGGAGTTCCCGGGCCGCCTCCTGGGAGTTCACCGTCGTCACTTCCCCGCGCCGAAGCCGAAGCCGGCCGCACCCTCGACCTTGGAGCGCAGGCGCTTGCCCTTCTCGGTGGCCTGGTCGTTGAGCTCCTGCTGGAACTCGCGCATACGGACGCGCAGCTCCTCGTCGTGCGCGGCGAGGATGCGGGCCGCGAGCAGACCGGCGTTGCGGGCCCCGGCGACGGAGACCGTGGCGACCGGGACGCCGGCCGGCATCTGCACGATGGACAGGAGGCTGTCCATGCCGTCGAGGTACTTCAGCGGCACGGGCACGCCGATGACCGGCAGCGGGGTGACGGAGGCCAGCATGCCGGGCAGGTGGGCGGCGCCGCCCGCCCCGGCGATGATCACCTTGAGCCCGCGGGCGTCGGCCTGCTCGCCGTAGGCGACCATCTCGCGCGGCATGCGGTGCGCGGAGACCACGTCGACCTCGTAGGCGATCTCGAACTCGTCCAGGGCCTGGGCGGCGGCCTCCATGACGGGCCAGTCGGAGTCCGACCCCATGACGATGCCAACAACAGGGCTCATTCGGTGATGGTGCCTCTCAGGTAGCCGGCAGCGTGACGGGCGCGCTCCAGCACGTCGTCCAGGTCGTCGCCGTAGGTGTTGACGTGGCCCACCTTGCGGCCGGGCTTCACGTCCTTGCCGTACATATGGATCTTCAGCTGGGGGTCGCGGGCCATGCAGTGCAGGTACGCGGAGTACATGTCCGGGTAGTCACCGCCGAGGACGTTGACCATGACCGTCCACCGGGCGCGCGGGCGCGGGTCGCCGAGGGGCAGGTCCAGGACGGCTCGCACATGGTTGGCGAACTGGCTGGTGACGGCGCCGTCCATGGACCAGTGACCGGAGTTGTGCGGGCGCATCGCGAGCTCGTTGACGAGGATGCGGCCGTCGCGGGTCTGGAACAGCTCGACGGCGAGGTGCCCGACGACGTCGAGCTCCTTGGCGATGTTCAGCGCCATCTCCGAGGCTTCCAGGGCGAGGGCCTCGTCGAGGTCGGGCGCCGGGGCGATGACCGTGTCGCAGACGCCGTTGACCTGACGGGACTCCACCACCGGGTAGGCCACGGCCTGGCCGTGCGGAGAGCGCACGACGTTGGCGGCCAGCTCGCGCAGGAAGTCGACCTTCTCCTCGGCGAGCACGGGGACACCGGCCTTGAACGGCTCGGCGGCCTCCTCGGCGGAGTCGACGACCCACACGCCCTTGCCGTCGTAGCCGCCGCGGACGGTCTTGAGGACGACGGGGAAACCCTCGCCCTCAGCGGCGAAGGCGGCCACGTCCCGCGGGTCGCTCACGATCCGGTGCCGTGGGCACGGCACACCGATCGCGTCGAGCTTCGCGCGCATCACCCCCTTGTCCTGGGCGTGCACGAGCGCGTCGGGGCCGGGGCGCACGGGGATGCCGTCCGCCTCCAGGGCCCTGAGGTGCTCGGTGGGCACGTGTTCGTGATCGAAGGTGATCACATCGCACCCGCGGGCGAACTCGCGCAGCGTGTCGAGGTCGCGATAGTCGCCGACGACGACATCGCTCACGACCTGCGCAGCGGAGTCCTGCGGGGTGTCACTGAGGAGCTTGAACCTGATGCCCAGCGGGATGCCCGCCTCGTGTGTCATACGAGCGAGCTGGCCACCGCCGACCATGCCGACTACCGGGAACGTCACTCCCCCAGGGTATCGGCCGCGCCGCAGTGGCCGGTTTCCCGCCCCTCCCCGGCCGTGCCCGGAGCGTCTGCGGCCGTCCACCGGCGTCCGCAGGAAGATCGCGCGGTCGGGTGGTTAGCATGGCTGGGTTGACGCCGACGAACGGACGGGGGCCCGCATGACCATGGGACATGGTGCCTCTCGGTTCCGGCGGACCGTTCACGAGGTCGCCAAATTCGGCGCGGTGGGCGGGGCCGGGGTGCTGGTCAACCTCGTCGTCTTCAACCTGGTCCGGCACACCACCGACCTCCCGGTGGTGCGGGCGAGCGTCATCGCGACCGTCGTGGCGATCGTCTTCAACTACGTCGGCTTCCGCTACTTCACGTACCGCGACCGCGACAAGAGCCGCCGCACCCGTGAGATGACCCTGTTCCTGCTCTTCAGCGCGATCGGCCTGATCATCGAGAACGGCGTCCTGTACACGGCGACATACGGCTTCGGCTGGGACACCCCGCTGCAGAACAACATCTTCAAGTTCCTGGGCATCGGCATCGCGACGCTGTTCCGGTTCTGGTCCTACCGCTCCTGGGTCTTCCGCGCGCTTCCCACCCAGACGCCGGTGCCCGCGGGGCCGCTCCTGCGCGACGAGCCGCCCAGCCCCCCGAAACCGAAGCAGCAGGTGCCGTAGTCCTGCGGGCGCCCGGCCCGACAGAGCCGGCGGGGTGCGGTGGGTGCTAGTGCCGCGGCAGGCAACGTTTGCCCGTCAAGGAGCGGCGTCCGGTGCGTGCTCTCGGCGTGCCGGGTGCAAGCCCTCGTACTGGGTGTACTTGGGCTTGCGCCCGGTGCGACGAGAGTGCGTGCCGGGCGTCGCGACGGGGCGAACGTTGCCTGCCGCGGCACTAGCGGACCATCGGTTCCTCGTCGTCCAGGGACTTGCTCAGGGGGGTGCGGGAGAGGAACAGGCCGAAGACCGGGGGTTTGGTCTGCAGCATCTCCAGGCGGCCTCCGTCGGCTTCCGCGAGGTCGCGAGCGACCGCCAGGCCGATGCCGGTGGAGTTGCGGCCGCTGATCGCCCGTTCGAAGATCCGGGCGCCGAGTTCGGCGGGGACGCCGGGGCCCTCGTCCGTGACCTCGATCACCGCCTGGTTGCCGGTGACCCGGGTGCGCAGGGCCACCGTGCCGCCGCCGTGCATGAGGGAGTTCTCGATCAGCGCGGCCAGGACCTGCGCGACCGCGCCCGGCGTGCCCACCGCGCGCAGATGCCGTTTGCCGGAGCTGACGATCGCCCGTCCCGCGCTGCGGTACGCCGGCCGCCACTCGGCGAGCTGCTGCTGGATGACGTCGTCGAGGTCGAAGGAGACGGCGGAGCCGGTGCGCGGGTCGCGGGAGTTCGTCAGCAGCCGTTCCACGACGTCCGTGAGCCGCTCGACCTGCGCCAGCGCGATCGTCGCCTCCTCCTTCACCGTCTCCGGGTCGTCGGTGAGGGTGATCTCCTCCAGCCGCATCGACAGCGCCGTGAGCGGCGTGCGCAGCTGGTGGGAGGCGTCCGCGGCCAGTCGGCGTTCGGCGGTCAGCATGCGGGCGATGCGCTCGGCGGAGCCGTCCAGCACGTCCGCCACCCGGTCCAGCTCGGGCACCCCGTACCGCTTGTGCCGGGGCCGCGGATCGCCCGAGCCGAGCCGCTCGGCCGTCTCCGCGAGGTCGGTCAGCGGCGAGGCCAGCCGGTTCGCCTGGCGGACCGCCAGCAGCACCGCGGCCACCACCGCCAGCAGCGCGACCAGTGCGATGATCAGCAGGGTCCGGCCGACCTCGCGGGTCACCGAGGAGCGCGGCTCCTGAACGGTGACCGTCTCGCCCTCCTCACCGGGCGCTGTGGCGCTGATGACGTCCCCGACGGGCTTGGTGCCGACCTCGATGGGCGACTCCCCGGGGATGCGGATCACCGCGTAGTAGCGGCCCTGGGTGACCTGCTTGCGCAGCACCTCCGCGTCGACCTGCTGCGCCCCGAAGAGCCGGCTGTCGACGATGCTGGCCAGCCGGACCGCCTCGGACTCCACCCTCTCCTGGGCACTGTTGCTGATCGTCCGGGTCTCGACGATGACGAGGGAGACGCCGAAGACGGCGATCACGACGAGTACCACGGCGAGCGTGGACTGGATCAGTCGGCGGCGCATGTCCTGTCACCCGAGCCCGGCCCCGCGGCTCAGCTCTTCTCGAAACGGAAGCCCACACCGCGCACGGTGGCGATGTAGCGGGGGTTGGCGGCGTCGTCGCCGAGCTTCTTGCGCAGCCAGGAGATGTGCATGTCGAGGGTCTTGGTCGACGACCACCAGGTCGTGTCCCAGACCTCCCGCATCAGCTGGTCGCGGGTGACGACCCGGCCCGCGTCCCGCACCAGCACCCGCAGCAGGTCGAACTCCTTCGCGGTGAGCTGGAGCTCCTCCTCGCCCATCCAGGCGCGGTGCGACTCGACGTCGATGCGCACGCCGTGCGTGGCGGGCGGCTGCTGCGGCTCGGAGGCGCCGCGCCGGAGCAGGGCCCGCACCCGGGCGAGCAGTTCGGCGAGCCGGAACGGCTTGGTGACGTAGTCGTCGGCGCCCGCGTCGAGCCCGACGACGGTGTCCACCTCGTCGGCGCGCGCGGTCAGGATGAGGATCGGGATGGCATGGCCTTCGCCGCGCAGGCGCCGGGCCACTTCCAGACCGTCCATGCCGGGCAGACCGAGGTCGAGCACGACCAGGTCGACGCAGCCCTGCAGTCCGGCGTCGAGAGCGGAAGGTCCGTCCTCGCGGACCTCGACCTCGTAGCCCTCCCGGCGCAGCGCGCGGGCCAGGGGCTCCGAGATGGACGCGTCGTCCTCGGCGAGCAGTACACGGGTCATGAGGTGATGGTAGACCTGCGACGCCCTGAGCTGGGGTGTGACCGGAATCCTTGATTCTTACCGTGGGCATACGCGGTTCTTACGTTCCGGGGGTAGCCGCCCGAACCTCTGCCTGTGGGGTGCGATCCTGGTAAAGACCTTGGAAACAGGGAGCACGGTTCGCCCGAAACCTGTGATTCGTGTCTCAAGCTCTTTCATATCCGGCGGTGTCCTGCCGTATGGTGATTCAACGCCTGTAGCACCATGGCGACCTTCGGAGGCTGTTTGCCCTGAGGGTCTCTTTTGTGTGCGGGCCGGTTTCCGCCGGCCCTCCACGTGAAACGACCTGTGGCCGGGCCTCGTAGTGCGGTGACGCGCGCGAAGGCGTGGATCCCGGTGGCGACCGCCCACCGCTTCGTGACCCGGAGCGGCCCCCGTAGGCGTCGGACGGACGGCCGTACCCACCGGTGCCGGCAGCCCCCACCGGGCGCACCACCGCTGCCGCGGGGCGCGTCCCGAGCAGCAAGGAACGACCATGGCGTCCAGCCTGACGAAGGACTCGGCCCGACCGGGCACCCCCGGTGCCGAGAAGACCTTCTTCGGCCACCCCCGCGGACTGGCCACTCTGTTCATGACCGAGATGTGGGAGCGCTTCTCCTACTACGGCATGAGGGCTCTGCTCCCGCTGTACCTGGTGGCCCCGGGTGGCCTGCACCTGAGCGCGGGCACGGCGACGGCCATCTACGCCGTCTACCTGTCGCTCGTGTACCTGCTCACCCTGCCCGGCGGCTGGTTCGCCGACCGTGTGCTCGGCCCCCGCAAGACGGTCGCCGTCGCGGGCGTGGTCATCATGCTCGGCCACCTGTGCCTGGCGCTGCCCGCGGCGGCGAGCTTCTATGTCGGCCTGGGTCTCGTGGCCGTCGGTTCCGGTCTGCTGAAGGCCAACATCTCGACGATGGTCGGCCACCTCTACGACGGCCCGGACGACCCGCGCCGCGACGGTGGCTTCACGGTCTTCTACATCGGCATCAACCTCGGCGCGTTCATCGCGCCGCTGGTCATCGGCACCGTCGGTGAGAGTGTCAACTGGCACCTGGGCTTCGCGCTGGCCGCGCTCGGCATGGCGCTGGGTCTCGTGCAGTTCCTGCTCGGCAGCCGCCACCTGAACGCCCGCAGCAGCGAGGTCCCGACCCCGCTGACGCCCGCGGAGAAGGCGTCCACCCTGCGCAAGGGCCTGATCTGGCTGGCCGTCGCCGTGGTCTTCTACGGTCTGGTCGGCGGCACCGGCCACTTCACCCTGAACTGGGCGCTGATCCCGCTCACCCTCCTCGGCCTGATCGTGCCGATCCTGGTCATCTCCCGCATCATGCGCGACAAGGACCTGGACTCCGGCGAGCGCTCGAAGGTGTCGGCGTACATCTGGTTCTTCGTCGCGGCCGCCGTCTTCTGGATGATCTACGACCAGGGCGGCTCGACCCTGTCGCTGTTCGCCAAGGAGAAGGCCGACAACACGATCTTCGGCTGGGAGTTCCCGGTCTCCTGGTACCAGTCGGTCAACCCGGTCCTGATCATGGCGCTGGCGCCGGTCTTCGCCTGGCTGTGGCTGTGGCTGAACCGGCGCGGCAAGGAGCCGAGCACCATCGTGAAGTTCGCCTCCGGCCTGGTGCTGGTGGGTGCGTCCTTCTTCCTCTTCCTCGCCCCGCTGTCGATCGCCGAGGGCGGTCACAAGGCCGCGGCGATGTGGCTGGTCGCGATCTACTTCGTACAGACCGTGGGTGAGCTGACGCTGTCGCCGGTGGGTCTGTCCGTGACGACGAAGATGGCGCCCGCGAAGTACGCGTCGCAGATGATGGGCGTCTGGTTCCTCGCCGTCACCGCGGGCGACTCCGTCACCGCGCTGCTGTCCAACCCGGCCGTCGGCGGGGTCAACCTCGACAGGGCGGGCTTCGTGGCGATGGAGGCGGCGCTCGCCGTGGTCGCCGGCTTCGCGGTGTACATGTACCGCAAGAAGGTCAAGGCCATGATGGGTGAGGTCCGCTGACGCCGGCCCCCGGACCCTGACGTCGGGCCGTCGCACCCCCGGAGGGCGCGGCGGCCCTTCTTCATGGCCTTCCCGGCCCCGGCCGGTCGGCATCGGGGGCGAACCAGGGCCGGGTCGCGGCCCGGCGGGGTGCCGACGGCCGCAGGCGGCGGGCCGGGCGGGCGGCGTGGCCGGGACGGCGTGGCCGTACATGGTCGATCACGGCCAGGGCCGCACGGAACAGGGCCGCCGGCACGACCAGCAGGACGAGGACCCAGAACAGGGTCACGCCCCAGGGACGCCCCACGCCCCAGGGGTGTTCGGCCAGCACCTTGCCGCCGTACTTCAGCGACACGGTGTAGTCGCCGTGCGCCCCGGCCGCGAGTTCCACGGGCAGTTCGATGCGGGCCTTCCCGCCCGGCCGGATCGTGCCGCGCCATCGCTGGTCCCGCCACTCGGGGGCGAACACGCCGTGTGAGGTGCCGACCTGGAAGACCGGGTTCTTCACGGGGGAGGTGCCGGCGTTGCCGACGGTGACCACGAGGGTCCGCGAGGGCGGGGAGCCGAACCAGGTGAGCAGCCCGCCGGAGCCGCGCAGGCGGGCGTCGGCGAGCAGGGACAGCCGTCCGCCGGCCGCTTCGGCGGGCATCGGCTCGACGGCGTGCCCGGCGACCCGGAGAGCCGCGTCGGCCTCGGCCCCGGCTCCCGTCACGCTCGCCACGTGTACCACGCAGGGGCACGGCACCGGCGGCTCCACGACGGGCAGTTCGCGGCGGAAGCGGCCGTCGGCGCCGGTGGTGACGGCCCGGCCGTCGCCGTTGGCACAGGAGTTGGTCCCGCCGGTCACGCCCCGCTCCGGCTCGGCCTGCCCGCACACCAGCAGCGTCAGCAGGGCACGCGGCCGCCACCCGCTGCCGGTGACGGTGACCGAACCGCCCGTCCCCGCCTCGGACTCGGACAGCTCGACGACGGGCCGGTCCGCCGCCGCGCCGGGGCCGGCGCCCGCCAGGACCAGCAGCAGCGCCAGCAGCAGGGGCAGCGCCCCGTTCGGAGGACGGACGGCGGGCGGCATCGGCGGCTCCAGCGGCGGTCGTACGGTGCGGGCGTACGGCGTCGGGGTCGGGGTCGGGGGTGGGGACGGCGTCGGGGTCGGGGGCGGCGTCGGGGTCGGGGGTTGGGGGCGGCGTCGGGGTCGGGGGTGGGGGCGGCGTCGGGGCAGGCGTCACATCGGCGTTCCGAAGCGGACCGGGACATCGGCGCCTGTCGGGAGGGGCGCGGACGCGGGCTCAGCGCCCTGCCCGGGCCCCCTGGTGACGCCTCGTCAGCCACAGGGCCCCCGCTGCGCCGACCAGCAGGACCGTGCCACCGAGGGTGCCGAGGGCGACGGCCGAGTCCTCCGGCCCGGTCCGCGGAAGCCCGGCACCGGTGTCCGGGCCGGAACCGGACCCCTGGGCGGAGCCGGTGGTACCGCCACCGCTCGCGGCCGTGACGTCGAGGGTGAGGGACGGGCCCGGGTCGTTCGTCGGGGTGCACGTGGTGGTCGTACCGAGCGCCTTGATGGTGAGCACACCCGCCGTGAAGGTGACCTCGCCGCTCTTCTCCGGTGTGTACGTGCCGCTCAGGTCGCTGATCTTGATGGGCGTGTTGGCCGGGATCGGGGCATCGTTGGCGGGGCCGGCCACCGAGAGGGTGCCGCTGTCGGCGCCGCCCAGGGTGATGGTGGCGCTGGGCGTCATGGCACCCTTGCCCAGTTCGACCGGGCTGGAGGAGACGCCCTTCTGCCAGGACATGGTGACCCGGTAGCCGCCGCCGCTCTCGACGGCCTTGATGTCGATGGGCGAGACGGCGCTCTTGTCGCCGATCGGCGTCTTGCACTGGTAGTTGACGTCGACGACCTCGGCCCGGGCGGCGGGGGCGGCCATCCACACCACCGAGCCGGCCAGGGCCGCGGCGGACGCGAGTGCGGCGGTTCGTTTCCGGTACGACACGGTGCCGCCCCCCTTCCTGTTCCTGACGGCGTATCAGATAGGGCCGTCAAGGTACGCCCGGGGCCTTGAGGAAGGAAGACACAGGGCGTGCCGGATCCACACGGGGCGATCACCCGTTCGGGCGCATCCGGAGCGCTCACTTGAGCGACGAACCCGACGGATACGCACAGGATCTGGCAGGTAAGCGCAGGATCGGTCAAACGCCTCTGAAGGGGTCGAGGCTGCCCGAGGTGTGGCACACCTGCCCGAAACCGGGCAGGTGAACTCGCGATCACGGGCACGCGCGTCGGCCCTGGTCCCACCGGCTTGCTTCGGGACAGCGATCAGGGGCGCGCCTGTGGACACGGGTCAGGTGCGGGCGCCCGGGGCCGACGGGGCGCATTAAGGACCAGGCAAGGGCCTTCAGGATCATGCCGACGCGGCACGGATCAGGCGAAGGCGCCCGGGAACAGCGGGGCGCCCACGGACCAGGCGCAGGCGTCCGGGGACAGACAGACGCGGCACGGACCAGGCGAGGGGCACCCGAGATCAGGCCGGAGCGCCACCGCGTCACGGACCAGGCGCAGACGTCCGGGGACAGGCAGACGCGGCACGGACCAGGCGAGGGGCACCCGGGGACAGGCAGACGCGGCACGGACCAGGCGAGGGGCATCCGGGATCAGGCGGGAGCGGCACGACCAGGCGAAGGAGTCCGGGATGAGGCGGGCGCGGCACAGATCAGGCGAGGACGCCCGAGATCAGGCCGGAGCGCCCAGTTCCGCCCACACCGTCTTGCCGGAGGCGCCCGGTGCGCGGACGACGCCCCAGTCCAGGCACAGCCGCTGGACGATGAACATGCCATGGCCGCCCGGGCGTCCCGCGCGGTGCGGGGTGCGGGGTGCGGGCTGGCCGGTGCCGCGGTCGGCGACCTCGACACGGATCACCTTGTTGTCGCAGGTGATCCGCAGCTGGTCCGGCCCTTCGGCGTGCAGGCAGGCATTGGTGACCAGCTCGGAGACGACCAGCAGCACATCCTCGGCCGCGGCGCGCCGGTCCGCGGAGGCGGCCGGCAGCCAGCCCCACGCGTACAGCGCCTGGCGGGTGAAGTCGCGGGCCAGCGGCACCACACCACTCTCGCCCTCGAAACTCAGCCGACGCACCTGCCGGCCCCCCGGCGATGCCGTCCCGGACGGCGTGCCCACACCCTCGCCGGACGTACCGGTCGCCGCCACGCCACCCTCGGACGCCCCGGAAGCGCCGCTGGGCTCCGGCCCGCGGTCGCCCGGCGGGTAAGGCCGGGTGGTGCTCATCAGCGCTTCACCTCACCGATTCACCAGTTCACAATTCAAAAAGTTCACTACACCGTCAGTCGCGCAGCGCGCGGCGCGTCGGCTTCGCGGCGCCCCCGCCACCCTGGCGACCGACACGTTCAGGATGTCTCTTGCCCTGGCGGACCGAGGGAACACCCATGTATTCCGCACCAAACGCGCGACAGGACCGGGACACCGGTCACAGGGGGATGGCCGAGGCACCGCACACCGACGCACCGCCGATCAGCCCGACTCGTCGGCCAGGGCCGCCTCGAGCGAGTCATGGACGCTGAAGACCGCGTCCGCGCCTGTGATCTCGAACACGCGGGCCACCACCGGCTGCATGCCGGCGAGCGAGACGCCGCCACCGGCCGCCTCCGCCTTCAGCCGCGCCCCGAGGAGCACGTTGAGGCCCGTGGAGTCACAGAACTCCAGGCGCGCGCAATCGATGACCAGGCGCTTGAATCCCTTGGCGAGGCAGTCCTCGAGTGGCTCACGCAACAGATCGGCGGTGTGGTGGTCCAACTCACCCGCCGGGGTCACGACGGCACTAGAGCCCTCTTCCCGCACCTCCACCAGAAGCCGGCCAGACTGTGCGCTGCCGACCGTCCCGCGGTCCATGCCGTCTCTCTCTCCCGACGTCGAGTCTGGTTGCTGACGCCCTCGAACACTACGCCTTCCCCGCATGCTTCGACACCCGAACAACTACACACAAACGGACATATGCCCACAGAACGCACTTGCGGTGGGCTCGGGAAAGCGGGTAGGCCTAGTAAGGACACGTACCCGACACGGCCGGCTTTGGAGGCGCCGCACACCGCAGTGCACCTTACGGCTCCGGCAGCCATATGCCGAGAACGATGGAGGACATCATGTCACCCCGGCTCGACGCATCGCGTACCCCCAAAGCGACGTCGGCACTCTCTCCGGAACATCCGGATCCCATCGAGCAGGACGAGATGCTCGTCACACAGGACGGACTTCTCGCCGGACTTCCGGACATCCCCCCGTACGCGGAAGTCGACGCGGTCGACGCACGGGCCCTGTCGAAGACCCTCTTCGAGCGTCTGGAGACGCTGGAGGAAGGGACCCAGGACTACTCGTACGTCCGCAACACGCTCGTCGAACTGAACCTCGCGCTGGTCAAGTTCGCCGCCTCCCGGTTCCGCTCCCGCAGCGAGCCGATGGAGGACATCATCCAGGTCGGCACCATCGGCCTGATCAAGGCGATCGACCGGTTCGAGCTGTCCCGCGGCGTGGAGTTCCCCACGTTCGCGATGCCGACCATCATCGGCGAGATCAAGCGCTTCTTCCGCGACACCTCGTGGTCCGTGCGCGTTCCGCGACGGCTCCAGGAGCTGCGCCTGGATCTGGCCAAGGCCGGTGACGAGCTGGCCCAGAAGCTGGACCGCGCCCCGACGGTGGCCGAACTGGCCGAGCGCCTCGGCCTCTCCGACGACGAGGTCGTCGAGGGCATGGCCGCCTCGAACGCCTACACCGCCTCCTCGCTGGACGCCCAGCCGGAGGAGGACGACTCCGAGGGCGCGCTCGCGGACCGCATCGGCTACGAGGACCACGGGCTCGAAGGCATCGAGTACGTCGAGTCGTTGAAGCCGCTGATAGCCGAACTCCCGCAGCGCGACCGGAAGATCCTGTCCCTGCGGTTCGTCGCGGGCATGACCCAGTCGGAGATCGGTGAAGAACTCGGCATCTCGCAGATGCACGTCTCGCGGCTGCTGTCGCGGACGCTGGTGCGGCTGCGCAAGGGGCTGACCGTCGAGGAGTGATCCTCGACACGGGTGAACGTGTCCTCGGGGGGCGGGCCTGACGGCCCGCCCCCGGGCGCGTGCCGGCCGTCCGTCGGCACGGCATCGCACTATCGCGGGCCCGGTGGTCACACGACGCGCACTCCGCGCCGCCACACCCCGCTGACCAGCGGCACGCCGGGCCGGTAGGCCAGGTGGACGTGGCTCGGGGCGTCGAGGAGCGTCAGGTCGGCGTACGCGCCCGGAGTGAGGCGGCCGATGTCGGTGCGCCGGAGGGCCGCCGCGCCGCCCGCCGTGGCCGACCACACGGCCTCGTCCGGGGTCATCCCCATGTCCCGTACGGCCAGGGCGACGCAGAACGGGACGGACGAGGTGAAGGACGAGCCGGGGTTGCAGTCCGTGGAGAGCGCGACCGTGACACCCGCGTCCAGCAGGCGCCGTGCGTCCGGCCACTCGGCCCGCGTGGAGAACTCGGCGCCCGGCAGCAGGGTCGCGACGGTACGGCTGTTGGCCAGGGCGTCCACGTCCGCGTCCGTGAGGTGGGTGCAGTGGTCGGCGCTGGCCGCGTCGAGTTCGACGGCGAGCCGCACGCCCGGGCCGTACGAGAGCTGGTTGGCGTGGATACGGGGGTGCAGGCCGCGCGCCTTTCCGGCGGTGAGGATCGCGCGGGCCTGGTCGCCGTCGAAGGCGCCCTTCTCGCAGAAGACGTCGATCCAGCGGGCGTGCGGGGCGCAGGCGTCGAGCATCTCGCCGGTGACCAGGGCGACATAGCCGGCCGGGTCCTCGGCGTGGTCCGGCGGCACGATGTGGGCGCCGAGGTAGGTGACCTCGTCGGTGTGGGCGGCGGCGATGCGCAGGGCCCGGGCCTCGTCCTCGACGGTCAGGCCGTAGCCGGACTTCGTCTCGAACGTGGTGGTGCCCTGGCGCAGGGCCTCGTGGAGGTAACGGGTGACGTTGGCCTCGAGTTCCTCGTCGCTCGCCGCCCGGGTGGCCGCGACGGTGGTGCGGATGCCGCCCGCGCTGTACGGCCGCCCGGACATCCGGGCGTTGAACTCCTGCGTCCGGTCGCCCGCGAAGACGAGGTGGGAGTGGGAGTCCACGAAGCCGGGCAGGACGGCCCGGCCGCCCGCGTCGACCCGGTTGTCAGTGGCGGGTGCTTTGCTTCGATCACCGGTCCACACGACGCGGTCGCCTTCGATGACGACCGCTGCGTCCTGGATCAATCCGAGGGGAGATCCTCCTCGTTCGAGGGAGGGGTCGTTGGTGACCAGGCTGGCGATGTTCGTGATGAGCGTGCTTGCGGTGCTCGCGGAGTGGGCGGGGCTGACGGTCGTCGCGTTGCTCATGGCGTCCTTGGTGGCCTGGTCGGCGGTGGGATCGGGTGCGGGGGCGGAGCCGGGCCGCGCGGGCGGGTGGCCCGGGGTCATCCGCGCAGGGCTGCGACGGCGTCCGCGAGGGCTCGCGGCACGTCCGGCACGAGGCGGTGGACCCCGTCCCGCACGACGTGCCGACCTGCCACGACCGTATGCGACACGTCCGCTGCCGACGCGGCGAATACGGCCGTCTCGGCCCCGAGCCGCGGAAGCGGCCCTGCCGTCCTGACCGAGTCCAGCGCGATGGTGGTGAAGTCGGCGAGCGCTCCGGTCTCCAGGGCGCCCGCGTCCGCCCAGCCGAGGGCGGCATGGCCGTCGGCCGAGGCCGCCCGCAGGAGGGCCGCCGCCGTCCAGTGACCCCGGATGCGGGTGCGCAGCCGTTCGTTCAGTTCCATGGCCCGCGCCTCTTCGAGCAGGTCGATCACGGCGTGGCTGTCGGAGCCGAGACTGAGCGGCGAGCCGGCGCCCTGGAGGGCGACGGCGGGTCCGATGCCGTCGGCGAGGTCCCGCTCGGTGGTCGGGCACATGCAGGTGCCGGTGCCGCTGCCGCCGAGGAGGGCGATGTCCTCGTCGGTGAGGTGGGTGTTGTGGACGCCGGTGGTGCGCGGCCCGAGCACCCCGTGGTCGGCGAGCAGCCGCGTCGGGGTGCGGCCGTGGGCCTCCCGGCAGGCGTCGTTCTCGGCGGTCTGCTCCGACAGGTGCACGTGGAGCGGGGCCCGCCGCTCCCCGGCCCACCGCGCGACGGTCGCCAACTGGTCGGCGGGCACGGCCCGTACGGAGTGGATCGCCGCCCCGATCCGCGCGTGATCCCGTTCCTTGAGAACTGAACAGCGTTCGGCCCAGGCGTCCGCGGTGCCGTCGGAGAAGCGGAGCTGGGGCTCGGTGGGCGGCTGCCCGAAGCCGGAGGAGAGGTAGGCGGTGTCGAGGAGGGTGATGCGGATCCCGGCTTCGGCGGCGGCCGCGATGAGGGCCTCCCCCATGGCGTTGGGATCGGCGTAGGGGGTGCCGCCGGGGGCGTGGTGGACGTAGTGGAACTCGCCGACCGCCGTGACGCCGGCCAGGGCCATCTCGGCGTACACGGCGCGGGCGAGGGCGTGGTAGCTGTCCGGAGTGAGCCGGGCGGCCGTGGCGTACATGACCTCGCGCCAGGTCCAGAAGGTGCCGGAGCCGACCTGGACGGTGCCGCGCAGGGCCCGGTGGAAGGCGTGGCTGTGGGCGTTGGCCAGGCCGGGGAGGGTGAGGCCGCGCAGCACCTCGGCGCCGGGCGGCGGGGCGGGGGTGCCGGTGCGAACGGCGGTGATGCGGCCGTCTTGGACGTCGAGGGCGACGCCCGGCTCGATGGCGGTCTCCCCTGTTCGAGCGGAGCCGGGAGCTTCGGGGAGGGTGCCGAGCCAGGCGTGCTCCAGCCAGTACGTCCGCGGGGCTGCTGTCGTCACCTGCACGCCAGTCCTTCCAGTACGTCGGTGAGTGCGAGTACCCCGGCCACGCAGTCGTCCTCGCTCGCGGACTCGGCCGGGGAGTGGGAGACGCCGGTGGGATTGCGCACGAACAGCATGGCGGTCGGGATGCTGCCGGACAGGATCCCGGCGTCGTGTCCCGCGCCGGTGCCGAGGACGGGGACCGTGAGGCCGGTGTCCGTGCCGAGGATGCGGGCGAGCTCGTCACGCAGGGCGTGGTCGAACTCGACGACGGGGGTGAACGACTCGCGGACGATGTCGAGGTCGACGCCGTGCGCGTCCGCGTGACTCCGGGCCGCCTTCTCGATGCCGCCGACCACGGTGTCCAGGCTCCTCTGGTCCTCGGCGCGGGAGTCGAGCCAGCCGCGCACGAGGGAGGGGATCGCGTTGACGCCGTTGGGCTCCACGGCGATCTTGCCGAAGGTGGCGACGGCTCCGGCGAGTTCCGCCTCGCGCCGGGCGGCGAGGACGGTCTCGGCGTAGGACAGCATGGGGTCGTGCCGGTCGGCGAGCCGGGTGGTGCCGGCGTGGTTGGCCTCGCCCCGGAAGTCGAACCGCCACCGGCCGTGCGGCCAGATCGCGCTGGCGATGCCGACCCGGTCGCCGGACAGGTCCAGGGCCCGGCCCTGCTCGACGTGCAGTTCGACGAAGGCGCCGATGCGGGCGAGCCGTTCGGGGTCGGCGCCGATGGCGTCGGGGTCGTGTCCGGCGGCCTCCATGGCGTGCGGCAGCGACACGCCGTCGCCGTCGGTGAGCAGGTGGGCCTGGTCACGGGTGAGCTGCCCGGCGGTGAGCCGGGACCCCACGCAGGCGAGTCCGAAGCGGGCGCCCTCCTCGTCGCCGAAGTTCACGATGCCGAGGGGCCGGGTGAGGCGGGCGTCCCTGGCGCGCAGTTCGTCCAGCGCGGCGAAGGCGGACACGACTCCGAGGGGGCCGTCGAAGGCACCGCCGTCCGGCACGGAGTCGAGGTGCGACCCGGTGACGACGGCGTCCCCGGCGGCGGGGTCCCCGAGCCAGGCCCACTGGTTGCCGTTGCGGTCGACCTCGTGGGTGAGGCCGCGCGAGCGGGCCTGGTCCTCGAACCAGGCCCGGCAGTCCGCGTCGGCATCCGTCCAGGCGAAGCGTCGGTAGCCGCCGGAGGCGGAACTGCGGCCGACCGGCAGCAGCTCCGCCCACATGCTGTGGAAGCTCACGCGTCGTCACCCTCGCGCATCGGGACCCGCACGCCCCGCTCCCCCGCGACCGACTCCGCGATGTCGTACCCGGCGTCGACGTGCCGGATGACGCCCATGCCGGGGTCGTTCGTGAGCACCCGGCGGATCTTCTCGCCCGCGAGCGCCGTGCCGTCGGCCACGGTCACCTGCCCCGCGTGGATCGACCGGCCCATCCCGACGCCGCCGCCGTGGTGGATCGACACCCAGGAGGCCCCGGACGCCACGTTCACCATGGCGTTCAGCAGCGGCCAGTCGGCGATCGCGTCGGACCCGTCGAGCATGGCCTCGGTCTCACGGTAGGGGGACGCGACGGAACCGCAGTCGAGGTGGTCGCGGCCGATGACGACCGGCGCGGCCAGCTCCCCGCTCGCGACCATGTCGTTGAACCGCTCACCGGCCTTGTCCCGCTCGCCGTAGCCGAGCCAGCAGATCCGGGCGGGCAGGCCCTGGAAGTGGACGCGTTCGCCGGCCATCTTGATCCAGCGGGCGAGGGACGCGTTCTGAATGGACTCAGCCTCCGGGAAGAGGTCCAGGATCGCCTTGTCGGTCTTGGCGATGTCGGAGGCCTCGCCGGACAGGGCGGCCCAGCGGAAGGGGCCCTTGCCCTCGCAGAACAGCGGGCGGATGTAGGCGGGCACGAAGCCCGGGAAGGCGAAGGCCCGGTCGTATCCCGCCAGTCGGGCCTCGCCGCGGATGGAGTTGCCGTAGTCGAAGACCTCGGCGCCGGCGTCCATGAAGCCGACCATGGCCTCCACGTGCCGGGCCATGGATTCGCGGGCCCTGGTGGTGAAACCGGCCGGGTCCTTGGCGGCGGCGTCGGCCATGTCCTCGAAGGCGGTGCCCAGCGGCAGGTAGGCCAGCGGGTCGTGGGCCGAGGTCTGGTCCGTCACGATGTCGATGGGCGCGCCCATGGCGAGGAGCTGCGGCAGCAGCTCGGCCGCGTTGCCGAGGACGCCGATGGACAGGGGGCGGCGGGCGTCGCGCGCCTCGGTCGCCAGCCGGAGGGCGTGGTCCAGGGAGTCGGCCCGCACATCGAGGTACCGGTGCTCGATGCGCCGCTCGATGGCGCGCGGGTCGCAGTCGACGCAGATCGCCACACCGTCGTTCATCGTCACGGCGAGCGGCTGGGCACCGCCCATGCCGCCGAGACCGGCGGTCAGGGTGATGGTGCCGGCCAGCGTCCCGCCGAACTTCTTCGCGGCGACGGCGGCGAAGGTCTCGTAGGTGCCCTGGAGGATGCCCTGGGTGCCGATGTAGATCCAGGAGCCGGCGGTCATCTGCCCGTACATGGTCAGGCCGAGCTGTTCGAGGCGGCGGAACTCCTCCCAGGTGGCCCAGTCGCCGACGAGGTTGGAGTTGGCGATGAGAACGCGCGGGGCCCACTCGTGGGTCTGCATGACCCCGACGGGGCGGCCGGACTGGACCAGCATGGTCTCGTCCTGCTTCAGCCCCTCGAGGGTGCGCACCATCGCGTCGAAGGAGCGCCAGTCGCGCGCCGCCTTGCCGGTGCCGCCGTAGACGACGAGCTGGTCGGGGTGCTCGGCGACCTCCGGGTCGAGGTTGTTCTGCAGCATCCGCAGGGCGGCCTCCTGCTGCCATCCCAGGGCGCTCGGTTCCGTGCCGCGCGGCGCTCGGACGGTGCGGGGTCCTGACATGGTCTGCCTCCTGGTGGGTGCTCCCGGCGGAATGTTGCTGCGTCTATTCACATCCTGACCTCATGAATAGAGCTAGTCAACACGTCGGGGGTCGGCGCGACGAAGCCGTGGATGTTTGGCTGGATGCATGGGCGCGCACATCGAGGCGGAAGAAGCGGACGACACCGGGGCCGGTCGGACGGTCCGGCGGGACGAGGCGGTGCGGGCCGCCGTGGAGCAAGGGCTGCTCGGGCCCGACAGCCCCATCGTCGGGCTGCTGGACGTCACCGGCATCCGGGAGTCGGCGGCCGCGCTGCGGGCGGCGTTCGACGCGGTGGCGGCACCGGGCACGCCCGTGCTGCACGCCTTCGCGGTGAAGGCGACCCCGCTGGTGCCGGTGCTGCGGCTGCTGCGCGAGGAGGGCCTCGGCGCGGAGGTCGCGAGCCCCGGTGAGCTGGCCCTGGCGCGGGCGGCGGGCATGCCGGCGGAGGCGACGGTGCTCGACTCCCCCGCGAAGACCCCGGCCGAACTGCGCGAGGCGCTGTCCCTGGGCATCGCCGTCAACGCGGACAACCCGCAGGAGCTGGCCCGCATCGACACCCTGACGCAGACGGCGGCGAGCCGCTCACCCTTCGGAATCCGGGTGAATCCACAGGTCGGCGGGGGTTCCATCGAGGCGCTGTCCACAGCGACGGCCACCTCGAAGTTCGGGGTGGCCCTGCGCGACGAGGGAGCCCGGGAGTGGGTCGTCCAGGCGTTTCTGGACCGGCCGTGGCTGACGCGGCTGCACACGCACACCGGGTCCCAGGGCATCCCGCCGGCCCTGATGGCGCGGGGCGTGGCGGAGACGTACGCACTGGCGGAGGAGATCAATCTGCGGGCCGGACGGCACCAGATCGACACGCTCGACATCGGCGGCGGCCTGCCGGTGAACTTCGCCTCGGACGCGACGACCCCGACCTACGCGCAGTACGCGCGGCTGCTCGCCGAGGAGGTGCCGGGGCTGTTCGACGGGCGGTACGGGCTGGTCACCGAGTTCGGCCGATCGCTGCTGGCGAAGCACGGGACGGTGGTGGCACGGGTCGAGTACGCGAAGGTCTCCGGCGGCCGGGCGGTGGCGGTCACCCATGCCGGGGTGCAGGTGGCCGCGCGGACGGTCTACGCACCGGGGAGCTGGCCCTTGCGAATCTCCGCCTACGACGCGAAGGGACGGCCGAAGGGCGGGCCGGTGGTGGTGCAGGACGTGGCGGGGCCGGCCTGTTTCGCGGGGGACCTGCTGGCCGAGGGGCGGTCCCTGCCCCTGCTGGAGCAGGGCGATTACGCGGCGGCTCTGGACACCGGGGCGTACTACTTCGCGCATCACTACGGCTACAACTCGCTGGTGCGGCCCGGGGTGTACGGGTTCGGGCCGCAGGGGAGCTTCGCGGTGGTGCGGCGGGCGCAGACCGTGCGGGAGGTCGTCGCCGAGTCCGGTGGGGCGCAGGTGAACGCGTTGACACAGCCACCGTTCGGACCTGCGTAGCCCCGGGCACCGGGCCGTGGACGCCCGGTAACGGGCCACGCAGCCCCCGCACCGCAGGCGCACACGTCACGGCCCGACGCGCAGCGGCCCGAGGACCGCAAACGCGCCGCAACGGGACGGACAGTGCCCCGCGGTCGCAGGCCCGTCGTGACGGGCCGCGAGCCCTCGCGCCACAGGCGCATCATCACTCGGCGCACAGCACCCCGAGGACCGCGGACGTGCCGCAACTCGACGGACAGTGCCCCCGCGCCACGGACGCACCATGAAGGCCGCGCAGGCCCCCGGGCCCTGGACGCATCACGACGGGCCGCACAGTCCCCGGGCCATGGGCGCATGACGACGAGCCGCCCCCGCCCCGCACGCCGCGGATGCGGCACGGCAGGCTGCAGGCTGCAGGCTGCGCAACTCCCCGGCCGTGGGCCTGTCATGGCTCGGCGCGCCCCCGTGGCGGGGCCGCGCGGCGATACAGGCCCGTGGACCCGGGGGCGTCACACCAGTGCCGGTGACTTCTTTCGTGCGCCTCCCGGGGCCGCGTCGCCCGCCGCGATGCCCGTGCTGCGGTACGCCTTCACCCGCTTGCCGGCCGGGTGCGCCGCGCCCCCGCGCAGCCAGTCCACGCGGACCCACAGCAGTGCCTCACCGTCGCGCTCCCGGCGGCCCAGCCAGGCCGACTTGAGCCACAGGCCCACGCCGCACCCGGCCAGGACCATGCCCCCGGCCGCCGGGACGGCGAAGGCGCTGCCCAGGGCGGCGAGGAAGGCGAGGAGGAGCCACCAGCGGTTGCCCCGACGCCAGTTGCGCACCGTGACCGCGCGGTCCTGCAGCACGTCGTGCTTGCCCGCGCGGGCCGCCGAGGCGGCCAGGGCCGTATAGCGCTTGCGGCGGCTGCCGGCCACGACGGCCGCAGCCAGAACGAAGAGCGCCGCCCCGGCCAGGACGCCGATACGGCGCCCGGTCAGGCCCGGTGCGAGCGAGCCGATACCCGCCGCGAGTACGCCCAGCCACCACAGCGGGGCCGCCCCCGCCCGTACGACGACGGCCACCCGGGCCAGCCCCTGTCCTCCACGCGTCATCTCCAGCCTCCGTTCGGTCTCCGAAGCCTTTGGAAGACGTACGTTAGCGACGCATCGTGAGACGAATCTGAGAAGACACCGCGAGTGCCGTCAGTCGACGAACAGGCCCCGCGCCGCCGCCTTCGCGTCGAACTCCTCCAGGCGGGACTGGGCGCGGGGCAGGTCGTCGCACATGGCCTCCAGCAGCACCCGGCCGAGCAGCATCGGCGCACAGGCCGTGTCGAAGGCGAGGCCGGTCCCGACCGCGGCGGGCAGCAGCAGGTCGGACACCTTGGCGACGGGCGCGAAGGCGGAGTCGGCCACCGTGACGACGCTCAGCCCGGCCTCCTTGGCGTAGGCGAGGGTGTCGACGACCTCGCGGGGGTGCCGGGGCAGCGCGAAGCAGAGCAGCGCGGTCGCACCGGCCCCGACGGCGGCGTCGATGCGGTCCTGGAGCATCGTGCCGCCCTCGCCGAGCAGCCGGACGTCGGGGTGGACCTTGGCGGCGAAGTAGGCGAAGCCGTGCGCCTGGGCGGCGGCGGCCCGCAGGCCGAGGACGAGGAGCGGGCGGGAGCCGGCGAGGAGCCGCCCCGCGCGCTGCACGGGAGCGGGGTCGGCCAGGGCCTCCGCCAGGTGCCGCAGGTTCTCGATCTCGGCCTCGACGGCCTGCTGGTACTCGTTGTGGGTACCGGCCTCCGCGGCGGGTTCGACGGGCGCGACCTCGCGCAGATGCCGACGCAGGGCGGGATAACCGTCGAAGCCGAGGGCGACGGCGAAGCGGGTCACGGACGGCTGGCTGACCCCGGCCAGCTCGGCGAGCTCCACGCTCGACAGGAACGGCACGTCGGCGGCGCGCCGCACCATGCTGTGCGCGATGCGCCGCTGGGTCGGCGTGAGCCGGTGCCCCTCGAAGAGCGCCTGCAACCGCGCGGCAGGGCTGTCGGTCACGCTCATGACGTGCTCCCCCTCGCCTATTCAGTAGCTGAGGATTCTGCATGAGCATATGCAGAGCGGCAAGCCGGACGGGAGGGCCGCCGGGGCTCCGGGACGGGAAAACCCCTGCCGGACAGGGGGGCTAATCCCAGTGCGGGCGGCACCGCCCCTTTCTACCGTGGACGGCATGACGGGAATGGACGCGCGGGACACCGACCTGAAGAGGGAACTCGACGCCACCCTGCACGCACGCAGGGATCTGGGCGAGGAGTACGAGTCGGCGCTGGTCGACTCCTTCCTGGAGAAGGTCGACCAGCGGATCGACGGCGCGGTGGAGCGCCGGGTGCGCCGGCAGTTCGCCGAACAGCAGATGCAGACGGCCCGGGACTCGCGGTCGCCGAGGGCCACGGACTCCTGGGGCGAGCGGTTCGGGTTCGGGATCGTCTCCCTGATCCTGGCGGTGCCGCTGTCCGCGATCGGCGGGGGCGTGGCCCATCTGCCCGGCCTGCTCACCGCCTGGGCGGGCATCGTCGGCGTCAACGTCGTCCAGGCCGCCCGCACCAACCCGGGTCTGTTCGGCCGCCGCAAGTCCTCCCGGGACGGTGACTGGGAGGACTGAGCGCCAAGGCCCCCGGTCCGGGTCAGACCTGGCGGGGTCGGCAGCGCGACGACCCCGCCTCGCACGAGCTCCACCCCGAGCGCGTAGGTGCCGTTCGGGCTGCCCACGTCGGCCACCGTGAACGGGCCGTACTGTCGCGAGGATGCGGAGAGACCGGTGTGAACCGCGGCGGAGACCGCCGCCCAGACGGTCGCGCACCTGCGCCTGCCGGCGGGCCGCCATCCCGGTGACCCGGTCACGGGGCGGCTCACACCGCCAACTGACGCGGGCGGGTGCGGAGTTCCGCCACCTGTGGGCCGACCACCTGGTCAAGCCCTGCGACCACGGGGTGAAGCTCCTGCGGCACCCGCTCGCGGGTCTGCCGACCCTGCCCTACGAGACCTTCACGATCCCGGCGGCACCGGAGCGGACGATGCCTACACGCCCGAACCGGGCTCGGAGACGGCGGAGCGCCCGGCGTTGCCGGGGAGCCGGGCGGCCGGCCACGCGGGCCGACGTCGCGTGAGGGTGAGTGCGCGGGGACCGCCGCACCCCCGTGAACGGGGGGCGGGACGACGGCGGTCCCCGCGAAGGACGCGGGTCCGGTCAGGCCGGGCCGTCGCGTCCAGGGCGTCCATGGAGGTCCGGGAGCCGCTCCGGAGGTCCTTCGACGCCGCTCGGTGCCGGCCTGGACGGGGAGCCTCCCCCAGTGCTGAACGCCTGGGAGGTACCCCCATCGCCCCTGCCGACACCCACCAAGGTGCCGGACCCGTGTTAAGCGGGTGCTGCGCGGACGTGACACCCGCGTACCGGTTCCGCGAAGTCGGCGAAGGTCACGGACGCCGCAAGTTCACCCGGTTCACGGGCGGTTCACCGGACGCTGGCCGTCACTTCCCCGTGCGGGCCAGGAAGGTCAGCAGGTCCTGCCGGCTGACCACACCGGTCGGCTTGCCCTCGACGAGGACGATCGCCGCGTCGGCCTCGCCCAGCACGGCCATCAGGTCGGCGACGGGCTCGCCGGAGCCGACCTGGGGCAGCGGGCCGGACATGTGCTTCTCCAGCGGGTCGTCGAGCGAGGCATTCTTGCTGAACAGCGCGTCCAGCAGCTCGCGTTCCACGACCGAGCCGACGACCTCGGCGGCCATCACGTCGGGGTGGCCGGCGCCCGGCTTGACGACCGGCATCTGCGAGACGCCGTACTCGCGCAGCACCTCGATGGCCTGGCCGACCGTCTCCTCGGGGTGCATGTGGACGAGGGAGGGCATGCGGTCGCCCTCCTTGTCGTTCAGGACGTCGCCGACGCGGGCGCTGGGGCCGGCGTCCTCCAGGAAGCCGTAGTCGGCCATCCACTCGTCGTTGAAGATCTTGCTGAGGTAGCCGCGGCCGCTGTCCGGGAGAAGGACCACCACGACGTCGTCCGGGCCGAGCCGCTCGGCGACCTCCAGGGCGGCCACGACCGCCATGCCGCAGGAGCCGCCGACGAGCAGGCCCTCCTCCTTGGCGAGACGACGGGTCATCTGGAAGGAGTCCTTGTCGGACACGGCGACGATCTCGTCCGCGACGCTCCGGTCGTAGGCGGTCGGCCAGAAGTCCTCACCGACGCCCTCGACGAGGTAGGGCCGTCCGGAGCCGCCGGAGTAGACGGAGCCCTCGGGGTCGGCGCCGACGACCTTCACCGAACCGCCGCTGACCTCCTTCAGATAGCGGCCGGTACCGGAGATGGTGCCGCCGGTACCCACGCCCGTCACGAAGTGGGTGATCCTGCCCTCCGTCTGCTCCCACAGCTCGGGGCCGGTCGAGTGGTAGTGGGAGAGCGGGTTGTGGGGGTTGGAGTACTGGTCGGGCTTCCAGGCTCCGGGCGTCTCACGGACCAGCCGGTCGGAGACGTTGTAGTACGAGTCCGGGTGCTCGGGGTCGACGGCCGTCGGGCAGACGACGACCTCTGCGCCGTAGGCGCGCAACACGTTGATCTTGTCGGTGCTCACCTTGTCGGGGCACACGAAGATGCACTTGTACCCCTTCTGCTGGGCGACGATGGCGAGCCCGACGCCGGTGTTGCCGCTGGTCGGCTCGACGATCGTGCCGCCGGGCTTGAGCGCGCCGCTCTCCTCCGCCGCCTCGATCATGCGCAGGGCGATCCGGTCCTTCACCGAGCCGCCGGGGTTGAAGTACTCCACCTTGGCCAGGACGGTCGCCCTGATGCCCTTGGTCACGCTGTTGAGCCTCACCAGCGGGGTGTTGCCGACGAGGCTGATCATCGAGTCGTGGTATTGCACCGTTGTCTCCGGATGCCGCGAAAGAAGTGGTTGTAGTGGTGCCGTCAGCCTATGGCCTGCCCGTGGTCCGTGACGGTCGATCACCGCCCGTCGAGATTGGGCGACCCGCTGTACGGGGCAAGCACTGGGTGTACGGGTTCGAGGAGGTGGCGGCAGCACATGACGAGCATGTCGAGGGCGAGGGTGGCCCGGCGGATCGCGGCCGGCGCGGCGTACGGCGGCGGCGGGATCGGTCTGGCCGGTGCGGCCACCGTGGGTCTCGTGCTGGCCGAGATGCAGCTGGCACGGCGACGGGTCGGCAACGGCACGTCGCCGCACGTGCCGCACGCGGACGGGCTGTACGGCCGTACGTACGCCGTTCCGGCCGAGGTACCGCTGAGGCTGACGATGCTGGGTGACTCCACGGCCGCGGGCCAGGGCGTGCACCGGGGTGGGCAGACCCCCGGGGCGCTGCTGGCGTCGGGGCTCGCCGCGCTGGCGGAGCGCCCGGTGATCCTGCGCACGGTGGCCACCCCCGGGGCCTGCTCGGACGACCTGGACCGCCAGGTGGCGCTGCTGCTGGCCGATCCCGACCCGGTGCCCGACATCTGCGTGATCATGGTCGGCGCGAACGACGTCACCCACCGCATGCCCGCGACCCGCTCGGTCCGCCACCTGTCCTCGGCGGTCCGCCGGCTGCGCACGGCCGGTGCGGAGGTCGTGGTGGGCACCTGCCCCGACCTCGGCACGATCGAGCCGGTCCGCCAGCCCTTGCGCTGGCTGGCCCGGCGGGCCTCACGCCAGCTGGCGGCCGCCCAGACGATCGGAGTCGTCGAACAGGGTGGCCGCACCGTGTCGCTGGGCGACCTCCTGGGGCCCGAGTTCGCCCAGAACCCGCGCGAGCTGTTCGGCCCGGACAGCTACCACCCCTCCGCCGAGGGCTACGCGACGGCGGCGATGGCGGTCCTGCCGACCGTGTGCGCCTGCCTGGGCCTGTGGCCCGCCGAGGAGGAGCGCCCGGACGCCTCTCGCCGCGAGGGCTTCCTGCCGGTGGCGCGGGCGGCGGCGGAGGCCGCGTCGGAGGCGGGCACGGAGGTCGCGGCGGCGATGCCGAGCGGGCCGCGCGGCCCGTGGGCCCTGCTGAAGCGCCGGCGGCGCAGGCGGGTACCCGAGCAGGAGCCGGCCCCCGCGACGCCCTCGAACTGAGGAGGCCAGAAAAAGCAAGCGCTTGGAAACTGCGGTCAGAGTCACACCGCGACACCCGTGACCCAGGCCATACGTACGGGTAACTTCCCACACAGCCCTGCCAGACCACCCGGTACGTCAATGGAGCCGTGATGCCCGAAGCCGTGATCGTCTCAGCCGCCCGCTCCCCCATCGGCCGCGCCGTCAAGGGCTCCCTCAAGGACCTCCGCCCGGACGACCTGGCCGCCACGATCGTCCAGGCCGCCCTGGCCAAGGTCCCGGAGCTGGACCCGAAGGACATCGACGACCTGATGCTCGGCTGCGGCCTGCCCGGCGGCGAGCAGGGCCACAACCTCGGCCGGATCGTGGCCGTGCAGATGGGCATGGACCACCTGCCCGGCTGCACCGTCACCCGGTACTGCTCCTCGTCCCTGCAGACCTCCCGCATGGCCCTGCACGCCATCAAGGCCGGCGAGGGCGACGTCTTCGTCTCGGCCGGCGTGGAGATGGTCTCCCGGTACGCCTTCGGCAGCTCGGACATGCCCGGCACACACAACCCGCTCTTCGCCGACGCCGAGGCCCGGACCGTCGCCACCGCCCAGTCCGAGGGCTCGACCTGGCACGACCCGCGCGAGGACGGCCTGCTGCCCGACCCGTACATCGCGATGGGCCAGACCGCCGAGAACCTGGCCCGCGCCAAGGGCGTCACCCGCCAGGACATGGACGAGTTCGGCGTCCGCTCGCAGAACCTCGCCGAGGAAGCCATCAAGAACGGGTTCTGGGAGCGCGAGATCACCCCGGTGACCCTCCCCGACGGCACGGTCGTCGCCAAGGACGACGGCCCCCGCGCCGGCGTCACCCTGGAGGGCGTGCAGGGCCTCAAGCCGGTCTTCCGCCCCGACGGCATGGTCACCGCCGGCAACTGCTGCCCGCTCAACGACGGCGCCGCCGCCCTCGTGATCATGTCCGACACCAAGGCCCGCGAGCTCGGCCTCACCCCGCTCGCCCGGATCGTGTCGACCGGCGTCTCCGGCCTGTCGCCCGAGATCATGGGCCTCGGCCCGGTGGAGGCCAGCAACCAGGCCCTGCGTCGGGCCGGGCTGACCATCGACGACATCGACCTGGTCGAGATCAACGAGGCGTTCGCCGCCCAGGTGATCCCCTCCTACCGCGACCTGGGCATCCCGCTGGAGAAGCTGAACGTCAACGGCGGTGCCATCGCCGTCGGCCACCCCTTCGGCATGACCGGCGCCCGCGTCACCACCACGCTCATCAACTCCCTCCAGTTCCACGACAAGCAGTTCGGCCTGGAGACGATGTGCGTCGGCGGTGGCCAGGGCATGGCCATGGTCATCGAGCGCCTCAGCTGATCGCCGTACGGTAGCCGCCATAGCACGCTCTGTGAGGCATTGGCCCAGAACTCCGGAAACTCCGGAGTTCTGGGCTGTTTTGTGATCCAATCTCCCTCAGGATGTGACCTATCTCCCTCTCCTTGAAGAGGAGCCCAGGTCACAGCAGTCCCACCCTCTCCCCCGGGACCGAAGCTCTGTCCGTTTCGTGACGTTACGCACTGACAGGTGGTTAGTCCGCCCTTCAAGCTGATGTAGGAAGTCGGGGGTCGACTTTGAACCGGGAGTACGTCAGTGAGCGCCATGCCGATCGCATTGCTGGTCACCACGGCCGCCACGGGCGCCGTGGGCGTCGCCGTCCTGCGCACCGTCCTGCAGCTGCGCCGTCAGGTCGCGGCCCTGCACACCGCGCTGGCCGAGAACCGGGCCGCCACCACCCGTGCGCTGCTGCCCGCGGCCCGCACCGCTGCCGACACCGATGAGATACGTGCCGCCGTCGCGGCGGCGCTCGCCGAGGAACGGGAGCGGGAGCTGGCCGAGGCGCGGGCGTTCTGGGCCGCCCAGGAGGCCCGTGACGCCTCCGACGCCCCCTCCCTGCTGGGTCTGCCCGAGACCGATCTGTTCCTGCCCCGGCAGGCCGACTTCGCGGGTCTGGAGCCGGTGTCCGAGCCCGGCGCGGATGCCGAGGAGCCGGTCGGCGAGTCCCCGGAGCTGGCCGCGGCCCGCCGCCGCCATCCCTCCCACCCGGACTTCGTACCGACGCAGTCGCCGGTCGTGAACGACCACGAGCGCACCGTCGCCACCTTGGAGGGGCTGGCCTCCTCCCGCGTCGAGCTGACGGACGTCCGTCCCGGCCCGCTGGGCACCCTGGACGTCTACGTCTTCGCCGACGGCACGACCCTGTGCATGACGCCGGGCCACCGCGAGACCGCCGAACGCCTCGCCACCGCCCTGCGCACGGGTGTGACACCGACCCTGCTGGGCGGCTCCGGCGTCTCCGGCGCCTACACGCTGACGTTCGAGTGCGGCGAGGAGAACGTCTACATCCTGGCGGACCGGGTCATCGCGTCCCTGTAGGGAAGCGCCCGGCCAGGGGCGCGGGGTCGGTGTCGACATGCGGCTCCGCCGCTCGGGCGCGGGCGCCCACGGACCGGCGGCACCCGCGTACGACGCTCAGACCCCTGCCCGCTTCTGCGCCTCCTCCACCACCCGCACGGCGTCGTCGACATCGGCGTCGGCGGGAATCACCACCGCCAAATCATTCCCGGCGACGGTGATCTGATCTGCTGCCGCAAACATCCCCGCATCCGGCATCTCCCGAGGCTCCGTGTCCGGGGCCTCCAGCCGCTGCGCCCTGCGGGCCAACTCCCGGGCCAGCCCGAGAGCCTCCGCGGCAGCACCACGCTGCAGCCGGCTCTGGGGCGCGGCCCTCAAACGATCGGCGAAGTGCTCCACCGCACGGGTCAAAGGCGTCGTATCAACCACGCCGCGAGCGTACGCGTCGCACCCGGACTGTTGCCAACGGGCGAACACTCAGGCACGGTGACCTGAAGGACCGGCTTACATCCCAGCGTCCGGAGGCGCCGATGTCCCAAGTCTTCTCCGAAGAGACCCACCGCAACATGCTCGCCCGCATTCCGCACTGCACCGGTCGTGAGATCTCCGACTGGTTGCGCACCGTCGAAGACGGCCCGGCGCTCTTCCGCTTCGAGGAAAAGGTCAGCTGGCTCCGGCACGAACACAACCTCGCGTACGGCCACGCCAAGGCGATCATCCACGAGTACGACCTGAGGAGGGCCGCGCGCAAACTCCGCTAGCGCGCACCGTCCCGCAGACGACGAAGGGCCCCGGCCGGAGCCGGGGCCCTTCGCGCGACGACCGTCGGAACTAGTCGCTGCTGTTGAGGATCGAGATGAGCCTCAGGAACTCCAGGTAGATCCACACGAGCGTCAGCGTGAGGCCGAAGGCCGCGAGCCACGCCTCCTCGCGCGGGGCGCCGTAGGCGACGCCGTCCTCGACCTGCTTGAAGTCCAGGGCGAGGAAGCAGGCACCGAGGATGATGCCGACGACACCGAAGACGATGCCGAGGGGACCGCTGCGGAAGCCGAGGCCGTCACCGCCGCCGAACACCGCGAACAGCAGGTTCACGACCATCAGCAGGATGAAGCCGAGCGCGGCCGCCATCACGAAGCCGTAGAAGCGGCGGTTGACGCGGATCCAGCCGGCCTTGTAGGCGATCAGCACACCGGCGAAGACCGCCATGGTGCCGATCACTGCCTGCATGGCCGCGCCGTCGGCGATGCGGTTGTCGACGATGTTGGACACGACGCCGAGGAAGACACCCTCGAACGCGGCGTACGTCAGGATCAGCGCGGGCGAGGCCTTGCGCTTGAAGGCCTGCACGAACGCCAGGACCATGCCGATCAGCGCGGCGCCGATACCGATGCCGTAGGTACGGCCGATGTTGGCGTCGTCGATCGGCAGCAGGGCCCAGGAGAGCGCCGCGGTGAGGATGAGCACACCGAGCGTGCTCGCCGTGCGCAGGACGACGTCGTCGATGGTCATCCGGCCGGTGGTGGCCGGAGCCTGCGGCGGCGCGCCGTACTGCTGGTCCTGCTGGGCGTAAGGGTTCTGCGCGTACGGGTTCTGCGCGTACTGGTCGCCTGTCGGCTGCGCGTACGGGTTGCCCTGGGTGGCGACAGCGGGACCCCCGGCCTGCGGCGCGGTGTTGAAGCCCGCGTAGCCGTTGTCGCGGCTGAACCCCCGTCGCGAGAAGACCGGGTTTCTGCTCCTCATTTCACTCCTCCATGGCCACCAGGCGTGGCCTTGGCTCAAGAGTAATAGGTAGGCAAAGGAATGACCCTACTGCTTGGGGAGGATCTTTCCCTCGTCGTGCTGCCCAACACGCTACGTGGCTTCGCGATTCCCCTCACCACGGGGGCCACTCCCGGCTCACCCGATAGGGAATCCCGTGTACGCCTCGGCCAGGTCGGTCTCGGCGGCGCGGGAGGTCGCGATCCGCTCCAGCCGGGCGAGCTGGAGCCGGTCCTCGAAGGGGGTCGCGCCGGGCGCGCGGTGCAGGAGGGTCGTCATGTCGTAGGAGAACCGTTCGGCCTGCCAGACCCGGCGCAGGCAGGTCGCGGAGTAGGCGTCGAGCAGGGCCGGGGATCCGGTCTGCTGTCGGTGGGTCAGGGCCCGCGCGAAGGTCACGACGTCGCCGACGGCGAGGTTGAGGCCCTTGGCCCCGGTCGGCGGGACGATGTGTGCCGCGTCACCGGCGAGGAAGAGGCGGCCGTGCCGCATGGGTTCGTGGACGTAGGAACGCATGGGGGTGACCGACTTCTGGGTGATCGGGCCGCGCGCGAGGTGCCAGTCGTCGGTGGTCTCGAACCGGCGTTCCAGTTCGTCCCAGATCTCCTCGTCGCTCCACGCACCGGCGTCGGTGCCGTCGGGCACCTGGAGGTAGAGGCGGGAGACGAAGGATCCGACGGTGAGCGAAGGGGCTTCCCCGGAAGGGTGGTGGAGGGTGACGGGCGGGCGCATGGACAGCAGGGCGAAGCCGCGGTCGTGGCGGGCGTAGACCAGCTCGTCGTGCGAGGGCGGCACGTCGGCGAGGATGCCGAGCCAGCCGAAGGGGTACGTACGTTCGAAGGCTTGGGTGAGTGCGGTGGGGATCGCCTTGCGGGCCACACCCCAGAAGCCGTCGCAGCCGACGACGTAGGCGCACTCCAGGACGCCCTCGCGGCCCTCGTGCCGGAAGCGGATGCGCGGGGTGTCGGTGTCGGCGTCCTCCACGGCCAGCGCTTCGGCCTCGAAGAGCAGGGGCCCGCCCTCCTGGAGCTGGAGGGCGATGAGGTCCTTGCAGACCTCGGTCTGGGCGTAGACGGTCACGGACCTGCCGCCGGTGAGGGCGGGGAAGTCGACGCGGTGGCGTCTGCCGCCGAAGCGCAGTTCGATGCCGTCGTGGCGCAGCCCCTCGCGGTCCATGCGCTCCCCGGCACCGGCCGCGCGCAACACGTCCGCCGTGCCCTGCTCCAGGATCCCGGCGCGCTGCCGCCGCTCGACGTAGGAGCGGTCGCGGCTCTCCAGGACGACCGCGTCGATGCCGGCGTTGTGCAGCAGCCGGGCCAGGAGGAGGCCGGCGGGACCCGCTCCGATGATGCCGACGGTGGTGCGCATCGGACGACCCTCTTTCCCATCTGCGTTCGTCAGGTGAAATCTTCTTCACCAATATCCTGTGAGTCTCCGACGGCATGCGGCCGCTGTCAACGGGCGCGCCGTGAACTCTTCAATGGACCACGCAGGGATCGGATGGTGCCCGGAGCCGGACTCGAACCGGCACGCCCGCGAAGGGGCAGCGAGGTTTAAGCTCGCCGTGTCTGCATTCCACCATCCGGGCAGGCCGTGGGCTCCGCATCGAGTGCCCGAGACTATCGGGACGGGTCCCCCGAACAGCGGAAGCGTGGACCGATGTTGTCTTATTTTATTGACGTCTGAGGGTGCATCAGCACACGGAACACGCCATCCGCACTTGCCAATAGCCTTACGTGCGGCGCCCGTCCGCGTATGCGGAATGACGGAATTTCACCGCCCGAACGAGGGCACTCCACCTGTTCTCGACACCCGGAACCATCGGTTCCCGACACCCGGGTCCCTGAAGGGTGTTCGTCATCCCCAGGTATGACACTGCCCCGCGCGGTCCGACTGGAGGCGGCCTCCGAAACGGGAACAACGGGTGACTACACGGCGGCGCGGGACCCGGACGATGGAACACGACCTTCCCCGTGCACAGCCGTCCGACAGGAGAGCCATCCCGTGACCACCGCACCCCTCGCCGACCGGGCAACGACCGTGGCCGCACGCGCCACGGAGCTGTCGAAGATCTACGGACAGGGCGAGACCCAGGTGGTCGCCCTGGACCGGGTCTCCGTCGACTTCCGGCAGGCCGAGTTCACCGCGATCATGGGCCCGTCCGGCTCCGGCAAGTCCACCCTGATGCACTGCGTGGCCGGTCTCGACTCCTTCTCCTCCGGGTCGGTGCGCATCGGCGAGACCGAACTCGGCTCGCTGAAGGACAAGCAGCTGACCAAGCTGCGGCGGGACAAGATCGGCTTCATCTTCCAGGCGTTCAACCTGCTGCCGACGCTGACGGCGCTGGAGAACATCACCCTCCCGATGGACATCGCGGGGCGCAAGCCGGACAAGGAGTGGCTGGACTCCGTGATCCGGATGATCGGTCTGGCGGACCGGCTCGGCCACCGGCCCACCCAGCTCTCCGGCGGTCAGCAGCAGCGCGTCGCCGTGGCCCGGGCGCTGGCCTCCCGGCCCGAGATCATCTTCGGTGACGAGCCCACCGGAAACCTCGACTCGCGCGCCGGCGCCGAGGTGCTGGGCTTCCTGCGCAACTCCGTGCGGGAGATGGGCCAGACGGTGGTGATGGTGACGCACGACCCGGTGGCCGCGGCCTACGCGGACCGGGTGATCTTCCTGGCGGACGGCCGGATCGTCGACGAGATGTACCGGCCGACGGCCGACTCCGTGCTCGACCGCATGAAGGCGTTCGACGCCAAGGGCCGCACCAGCTGATTTTCCGTCAGGACCGACAGGACTGAGAACCGCCACCATGTTCCGTACCGCCTTGCGCAACGTACTCGCGCACAAGGCCCGGCTGCTGATGACCGTGCTCGCCGTGATGCTCGGCGTCGCGTTCGTCTCCGGCACCCTGGTCTTCGCCGACACCCTCTCCAACGCCTTCCGCAACCAGTCGGCGAAAAGCTACGACGACGTCGCCGTCGCCGTCACCTCGCACGCCGACCCGGACAACCCCGAGGAGGAGCCGGGCCTGTCCGGCAAGGTCCTCGACAGCGTCTCCGCCGTGGACGGCGTGGCCGGGGTGTACGGCCGCGTCGAGGGCTTCGCCGGGGTCGCCGACCCCGACGGGAAGCTGATCGGCGTCGGCTGGTCCAACAAGGGCTCCAACTTCGCCCCCGGCAAGGACGGCAAGGACGCCGCCTACACGTTCACCGACGGCTCCGGCCCGGTGAAGGACGACCAGATCGCCCTGGACGAGGAGACCGCCGCCAAGGGCGAGTACGAGGTCGGCGACCGGGTGCGCGTCGCGACCAACGGCCCGGTGAAGGAGTACACCCTCAGCGGTGTGTTCACCACCGAGGACGGCGCCGTCAACGCCGGCGGCAGCCTCGTCCTCTTCGACACCGCCGTCGCCCAGCGGCAGTACCTCAAGCCGGGCTACTTCCAGAACGTCACCGTCACCGCCGCCCCCGGCGCCGACGACACGAAGATCCTGAACGCCGTCAAGCCGCTGCTGCCCGACACCGCCGAGGCGCAGACCGGCCAGGCACTCGCCGAAGAGCAGGCCGCGCAGATCGAGCAGGGCATGGGCAACCTCAAGCAGGTGCTGCTCGGCTTCGCGGGCATCGCGCTCTTCGTCGGGGTCTTCCTCATCTCCAACACCTTCACGATGCTGGTCGCCCAGCGCACCAAGGAGATCGCCCTGATGCGCGCCGTCGGCGCGTCCCGCAGGCAGATCACCCGCTCGGTGCTCGCCGAGGCCGCGCTGGTGGGTCTGGTGGCCTCGGTCGTCGGCTTCGTCCTCGGCATCGGCCTGGCCGTCGGACTGCGCTCCGGCATGTCCGCGTTCGACATGAAGATGCCGGACGGCCCGCTGGTCGTGTCCGCCACGCCGGTGATCGCGGCCGTCTCGGTGGGCGTGCTGATCACGGTGTTCGCCGCCTGGCTGCCCGGCCGCCGGGCCGCGAAGATCCCGCCGGTGGCGGCCATGAACAGCGTCCACGCGGTGGCCACCACCAAGTCGCTGGTGCTGCGCAACTCCATCGGTGCGGCCGTCACCGCCCTCGGCGCGGTGGGGATCGTGGCGGGTGCCTCGACCGGCGGCGACGACGGCCGGATGTACATCGGGGCGGGCGCGTTCCTCGCGCTGATCGGCGTGATCATCCTGATCCCGCTGCTGTCCCGGCCCGTGATCGCGCTCGTCCGTCCGCTGCTCGTCGGCCCCTTCGGGGTGGCGGGCAAGCTCGCCGGCCAGAACGCGGTCCGCAACCCGCGCCGCACCGGCGCCACCGCCTCGGCGCTGGCGATCGGGCTGACGCTGGTGACCGGCCTGTCGGTGCTCGGCGTCACGGTCGGCACGGCCATCGACAAGATGACCACCGACAACATCAAGGCCGACTACATGGTCACGATGGCCAACGGCGGTGACCTCGACGGGTCCGCGCTGACGGCGCTGCGGAAGGCCGAGGGCGTGTCCGCGGTCTCACCGCAGCAGGACGCCTACTTCCAGCTGGACGGCAGGGACTTCGTGTCCGCCTCGGCCGTCACCCCGGGCGACATCGAGAAGGTCCTGACCGTCGACGTCGTCAACGGCAGCGTGGACTCGCTCGCCGAGGGCCGGATCGCGGTCGCCGAGAAGACGGCGAAGAACAGGGGCTGGAAGACCGGCGACAGCCTCCCCGTCACCTTCGGCGACGAGAAGAAGGCCACGCTGACGGTCGGTGCCGTCTACAAGGACAGCGAGTTCCTCTCCCCCGTCCTCATCGACCGGAAGATCGTGGACCGGCACGAGACGAAGCCCTACATCCGGCAGATCTTCGTGAAGGTCGACGGCGGTCAGTCCGCGGCGAACGAGAAGGTCCTCGTCGACGCGCTGGGCGACAACCCGGCGATCACGGTGATGGACCGGCAGGACATCCGCAACGAGTTCGGCGGCGCCATCAACACCCTGCTGAACATCATGTACGGCCTGCTGGCGATGGCCCTGATCATCGCGGTGCTGGGCGTCGTCAACACCCTCGCGATGTCGGTCTTCGAACGGCAGCAGGAGATCGGCATGCTGCGCGCCATCGGTCTCGACCGGCGCCGGGTGAAGCGGATGGTCCGGCTGGAGGCCGTGGTCATCTCGGTGTTCGGCGCGGTGGTCGGCGTCGGTCTCGGGGCGTTCCTCGGCTGGGCCGTCGGCGAGACCTTCGCGGACCAGATCCCCGGGTACGCGCTGGTCCTGCCCTGGGACCGGATCGGCATCTTCCTGGTGCTGGCCGGTCTGGTGGGCGTCCTGGCCGCGCTGTGGCCGGCCCGCAACGCCGCCCGCCTGAACATGCTGAACGCGATCAAGACCGAGTGACCCCGCCGCGCCGCGGCACACCGAAGGGCCGGGTCCCCCGCGACGGGGAGCCCGGCCCTTCGGCTCGTGTCCGGATCAACCGCGGCCGGGCGCGCCCCAGGTGCGGGCCCGCAACGGCATCCCGGAGGCGCCCGAGTCCGGCGTCCGGACGGCCAGGACCTGGTTGACGCCGATGCGGTTGCGTTCGAAGGCCAGGGCCGAGGCCGCCATGTACAGGCGCCAGACCCGGGCGCGGCCGGGGCCGGTCAGCCGCACGGCGCGCTGCCAGTCGGCCTCCAGGCGGGCGACCCAGTGGCGCAGGGTGAGGGCGTAGTGCTCGCGGATCGCCTCGACGTCGCGTACCTCGAACCCGGCGCGCTCCAGCTGGGCCACGGTGCTGCCGATCGGCTGGAGTTCGCCGTCGGGGAAGACGTAGGAGTCGATGAACGCGTCGACGCTGTACGTCGTCTCGTCGCGCTGCGGGCGGCGGGCGATCTGGTGGTTGAGGAGCCGTCCGCCGGGCTTGAGCAGCTTGTACAGGTCGGCGGCGTACTCCAGGTACCGGTCGGCGCCGACGTGTTCGGCCATGCCGATGGAGGAGATCGCGTCGTAGGGTCCGTCACGGACGTCGCGGTAGTCCTGGACGCGGATCTCGACCCTGTCGGTGAGGCCCTCGCCGGCGACGCGCTTGCGGGCGTAGGCGGCCTGCTCCTGGGAGAGCGTGACGCCGACGACCCGCACGCCGTGCTCGCGGGCGGCGTGGACGGCCATCGAGCCCCAGCCGCAGCCGACGTCCAGGAGTCGCTGACCGGGTCTCAGGCCGAGCTTGCCGCAGACGAGTTCGAGCTTGTCGTGCTGGGCCTGTTCGAGGGTGCTGTCCGGGGCGGCCCAGTAGGCGCAGGAGTACACCATGGACTCGCCGAGGACGATCTCGTAGAAGTCGTTGCCGACGTCGTAGTGGTGGCTGATGGCGCGTCGGTCGGTGTGCTTGGTGTGCGGGCGGCGACGGGGGCGGCGGGCCTCCTCGCGGGGCGGGGCCGGCGGCAGCGGGGCCCCGGCCAGCCTGACCAGTCCGCGAACGGCGGCACGGACCTCGGGGTCGCGCAGGGCCTGGGCGAGGGTGCGGGCGTCCTCGCCGCGCTCCCAGACGAGACCGGCCATGAGATCGAGGGTCGTGTAGAGGTCCCCGTCGATGTCGAGGTCGCCCGCGACCCAGGCGCGGGCCAGCCCCAGTTCGCCGGGCTTGAACAACAGGCGGCGCAGCGCTCGGCGGTTGCGCGCCACCAGGGTCGGCGCGCCCGGCGGGCCCGCCAGCGATCCGTCCCAGGCGCGGATGCGCACCGGAAGCGGTGCTCCCAGCAACTGTGTGAAGAGGCCCTGCAGTCGCTGCGCGGCGTCTGCCATGGTGACACCTCCATGACGCGGAATCCCGGAATGTCCGACACCACGTAATCACCTGCGGGGCGTCGGCGCAGTCCCCGGCACGCGTCATGTCTGGGCAAAGCCGTCACCCCCCGGCCCGGCAGTGAGGTCCGGAAACGCCGAGGGCCTCCCGCACCACGGATGGCGGGAGGCCCTTCGTCAGGCGGTTGACCGACCGGGGGTCAGGAGGCCTTGGCCTTCTCCTCGGTCTTCTCCTTCGGCGCGGCGGCGACCGGGGCCGGCTTGGCGGCCTCGTAGAACTCCTCGCGCGGCGTCTCGATGGCGCCGAGCGAGACGACCTCGCGCTTGAGGAACATGCCGAGGGTCCAGTCGGCGAAGACGCGGATCTTGCGGTTCCAGGTCGGCATCGCCAGACCGTGGTAGCCCCGGTGCATGTACCAGGCGAGCCGGCCCTTGAGCTTGATCTTCATCTTGCCCATGACGATCATCGCGACGCCCTTGTGGAGGCCGAGACCGGCCACCGCGCCCTTGTTGGCGTGGGCGTAGTCCTTCTGCGGGAAGCCCCGCATGCCGGACACCACGTTGTCGCCGAGGACCTTGGCCTGGCGCAGCGCGTGCTGGGCGTTCGGCGGGCACCAGGCGTTCTCGTTGCCCGCCTTGCGGCCGACGAGGTCGGGGACCTGGGCGTTGTCGCCGGCGGCCCAGATGTAGTCGGTGCCCTTGACCTGGAGGGTCGGCTCGCAGTCGACGTGACCGCGGGGGCCGAGGGGCAGGCCGTAGCGGGCGAGGGCCGGGTTGGGCTTGACGCCGGCGGTCCACACGATCGTGTTGGAGTCGACCTCGAGGCCGTTCTTCAGCACCACGTGGCCGTCGACGCAGGAGTCCATGGAGGTGGACAGGTAGACCTCGACGCCGCGGCCCTCGAGGTGCTCCTTGCCGTATGTGCCGAGCTTGGGGCCGACCTCGGGGAGGATCTTGTCGGCGGCGTCGACCAGGATGAAGCGCATGTCCTCGCGGGACACGTTCTTGTAGTACTTGGCCGCGTCCCGGGCCATGTCCTCGACCTCACCGATGGTCTCCGCACCGGCGAAGCCGCCGCCCACGAAGACGAAGGTGAGCGCCTTGCGGCGGATCTCCTCGTCGGTGGTGGAGTCGGCCTTGTCGAGCTGCTCCAGGACGTGGTTGCGCAGGCCGATGGCCTCCTCGATGCCCTTCATGCCGATGCCCTGCTCGGCGAGGCCGGGGATCGGGAAGGTGCGGGAGACCGCGCCGAGCGCGATCACCAGGTAGTCGAAGGGCAGCTCGTAGGCCTCGCCGACCAGCGGGGAGACCGTGGCGACCTTGCGGTCCTGGTCGATGGTGGTGACCCGGCCGGTGAGGACCTCCGCCTTGGGCAGCACGCGTCGCAGCGGGACGACGACGTGGCGCGGGGAGATGTTGCCGGCGGCGGCTTCGGGGAGGAAGGGCTGGTAGGTCATGTACGACCGGGGGTCGACGACCGTGACGGTCGCCTCGCCGTAGCGCATCTTCTTCTGAATGCGCCGAGCTGCGTACAGGCCTACGTACCCACCGCCTACTACGAGGATCCTGGGACGCTCCGTGGTGCTCATGCCATCGAGTATCCACCCGCCTCAGGGGGGTGGCTCGTGCGCCCCTTCACAAGCTTGGGTGGGGTGTGTGCTATCCTCCGCCGCCCGCGTGATCCATGTCATGGTGACAACCGGGAGCGTTTGTGCACCCCGGACCGTTGTCAATGCCGCGTGAGCTGCCTCTCTGTGCGCGAGAAGCCTCCGTGAGGCCCTCCGGAAGCTCCCCCCGAACGCCTCCCCGGACCCCTCCATACCACGCTTCTGAACATGTTCAAAGGGCCGTTCAGCCCCCGGACGGGTCAACGGGGGTCCTTCGATCGCCCGAGAGGGCCCAATTCCTTGTGAAGAACTTCACGAACTTTTCCGACGGGCTGTCGCCGGGGCGTCACCGGAACCTCCCGGAGTCGCTCATCCGTGATCCATGCCTGCTCAGAAGCGGGCCGGGCGACCGACCACGCGATGCCGTCGAGGGTCGTACAGGAACGCAACTCCCCCTGCGGATGCGCCGTGTACACGGTGATGCGTACACTTCCTTCATGACTGAGAACACCGTGACCGTACGGGAAGCCCGCGCGCACCTCGCCGATCACATCAACCGGGCTGAGGAAGGTGTCCCGACCGTCATCACGCGCAATGGCGCCCCGGTGGCGGCCGTGGTCCCGATCTCGGACTTCGAAGCGTTGGAGGAAGCGGCAGACGTGGTGCTGGCGCGCGAGGCCGAGGCGGTGCTGGCCGAGGGAGGCAGCACCGTGACCATGGCGGAACTGCTCGCGGACCTGTTCACCGAGCAGGACGGCGAGGCGACGTGAAGTACGCCTTCCGGTTCACCACGGCGGCGCAGCGGCAACTCCGAGCCATCAGCCGTCCCGACGCCATGCGCATCCTGGCCGCGCTGACCGCACTCGGTGACGATCCGTACCGCCAGGACGCCGACGTCAAGAAGCTCACCGGCCCGTCGGGCCTCTACCGGCTCCGGGTCGGAAGCTACCGGATCGCCTACCAGATCAACGATGGTGAACTCGTCATTCTCGTTGTCAAGGTGGGCGACCGGCGGGACGTCTACCGCAACCTGTGACGCCCCGCCCGGTGCCGACATCGCCTGAGCATGCCCCTCAGCGCGCCTCGGCGGCGCAGCTGTGAGCGATGCCGTCGAGGATGTCGTGTTCGCTCACGACGACCTCCCGCGCCCCGATCCGCTCCATGATCGACAGGAGCACGAGGGCGCCCGCCCCGATCACGTCGACACGGCCCGGGTGCATGGAGGGCACCGCCGCCCGCTCGGCGTGGGTGGAGCGCAGCAGCCACTCGGTGATCTCGCGGACCCCGTCGTGGGAGACACGGGAGTGGTGGATGGCCTCGGAGTCGTACTCGGGCAGCTCCTGGGCGATCGCCGACACGGTCGTCACGGACCCGGCCAGGCCGACCAGCGTGCGCGCCTCGCGCAGCGGAACCGTCTCCTCGGCGAGGTCGAGCGCGGCCTCGATGTCGGCCCGCATCGCCGCGATCCGCTCCTCGGGCGGCGGGTCGCTCACCACCCCGTCCCGGACCAGGTGCCGCTCGGTCATCCGGACGCAGCCGATGTCCACCGAGCGGGCCGCCCTAACCCGGTCGTCGCCCACGACGAACTCGGTCGAGCCGCCCCCGATGTCCACGACGAGGTAGGGCTTCGGCAGATGGTCGCCCCCGGCCAGCTCCCTGGTGGCGCCGATGAAGGAGAACGCGGCCTCCTGGTCCCCGGAGATCACCTCGGGCTCGACGCCCAGGATGTCCAGCACGCCGCCCACGAACTCGTCCCGGTTCTCGGCGTCCCGGGAGGCGGAGGTCGCCACGAACCGCAGCCGCTCCACCCCGTGCTCCTTGATGATCCCGGCATACTCGCGGCAGGCCGCGAAGGTCCGCCGGAGCGCGTCCGGGGCGAGCCGCCCGGTGCGGTCGACGCCCTGCCCGAGCCGGACGATCGTCATCCGGCGGTCCAGTTCGACCAGCTCACCGGTGGCCGGGTCCGCGTCGGCGACCAGCAGGCGGATGGAGTTCGTACCGCAGTCCACGGCGGCGACCCGGGTCACCGGGCGTCCTCCTCGGCGGTGCTCACGCACGGCCCCTTGCGCCACCACTCCGGCAGCATCGCGATGGCCTCGTCCCCGAGCGGGTTCACCCCGGGGCCCGCGGCCAGCGAGTGGCCCACCAGCACGTGCAGGCACTTCACCCGGTCCGGCATGCCGCCCGCGCTCGGGAAGTTCTTCAGCTCCTCGATCTCGTCGCGGCGGCGGATGTAGTCCTCGTGCGCGGCACGGTACGCGGCCGCCAGTTCCGGGTCCGAGGCCAGCCGTTCGGTCATCTCCTTCATCACGCCGTTGGCCTCCAGCGTGCCGATCGCCGAGGCGGCGCGTGGGCACGTCAGGTAGTACAGCGTGGGGAACGGTGTCCCGTCCGGCAGCCGCGGGGCCGTCTCGACGACGTCCGGCTGTCCGCACGGGCAGCGGTGCGCGATCGCGCGCAGACCGCGCGGGGGTCGGCCGAGCTGCTGCTTGAAGGCCTCGACGTCCGCGTCGGTGGGCTCGGTGCGCGGGGTGGTCGGCGGGGGCGTTTCCATGACTGTCTTCAGGCTGTCTTTCTCTGGGTTCAGGTCACTGACTGGGCCGGGTCACCGGTCGGAGGCGTCGGCCTTGTCGACCCCGTCCCAGACGTTCGAGTACCAGGGGCGGTCGGCCGCCCCCAAGTCGGTGCGCGACGGCTTCGCCGCGTGCGGGTCGACGACGATGAAGCCCGTCTCCCCCGGCATGACGTAGTGCAACCGCCGCCGGATCTGCTGCTCGGCGTAGGCGTCGTCCTGCCAGCGCGCCTTCAGGTCGCGCAGCCGTTCGACGCGCTCGCGGGCCTGCCGCTGTTCGCGCTGGAGGTCGTCGATCTCGGCACGCTGCGAGACGTACTCGCGCATCGGGTAGGCCAGGGCCACGATCAGCGAGCACATCACCAGGGCGAGCAGCGCCGCCCGGCCGGTCAGCCGTGAGCGGCGGGCCTGGCGCTTGGTCTGGGAGCGGTAGACCCGGGCCGCCGTCTGCTCTCCGAGCAGCCGGATCCTGGTCGCGGTGGAGAACCGGTCCCGGTCCTTCACGGCCATCTGTCCGCCTCCCGCTCCACCGTCATACGCGCGTACGTCCCCGGACACGGTACGGGACCGAGTACGGGGACGTACGTACGACGCTGCTCCTTACGGGCCGGGTCAGCCCTTGAAGCGGGGGAACGCCGAGCGGCCGGCGTACACCGCGGCGTCGTCGAGGATCTCCTCGATGCGCAGCAGCTGGTTGTACTTGGCGACGCGCTCGGAGCGGGCCGGGGCGCCGGTCTTGATCTGGCCGCAGTTGGTGGCCACGGCCAGGTCGGCGATGGTGACGTCCTCGGTCTCGCCGGAGCGGTGGGACATCATGCACTTGAAGCCGCTGCGCTGGGCCAGCTCGACGGCGTCCAGGGTCTCGGTCAGCGAACCGATCTGGTTGACCTTGACCAGGAGCGCGTTGGCCGCGCCTTCCTCGATGCCGCGGGCGAGACGCTCGGGGTTGGTGACGAACAGGTCGTCGCCGACGAGCTGGACCTTGTCACCGAGCTTGTCGGTGATGGTCTTCCAGCCCTCCCAGTCGTCCTCGAACAGCGGGTCCTCGATGGAGACCAGCGGGTAGGCGTCGACGAGCTCCGCGTAGTACTCGGTCATCTCGGCCGCCGAGCGGTCCTTGCCCTCGAAGGTGTAGACGCCGTCCTTGTAGAACTCGGAGGCGGCGACGTCGAGGGCGAGGGCGATCTGCTCGCCGGGGGTGTAACCGGCTTCCTTGATCGCCTCGAGGATGAGGTCAAGGGCCTCGCGGTTGGAGCCGAGGTTCGGGGCGAAGCCGCCCTCGTCGCCGAGGCCGGTGGCCAGGCCCTTGCTCTTCAGGACCTTCTTCAGCGTGTGGTAGACCTCGGCGCCCCAGCGCAGGGCCTCGGAGAAGGACTCCGCGCCGATCGGGGCGATCATGAACTCCTGGATGTCCACGTTGGAGTCGGCGTGCGAGCCGCCGTTCAGGATGTTCATCATCGGCACCGGCAGCAGGTGCGCGTTGGGGCCGCCCAGGTAGCGGAACAGCGGCAGGTCGCTGGCCTCGGAGGCGGCGTGGGCGACGGCGAGGGAGACGCCGAGGATCGCGTTGGCGCCGAGGGAGCCCTTGTTGTCGGTGGCGTCCAGGTCGAACATCGCCTGGTCGATCAGACGCTGCTCGGTGGCGTCGTAGCCGACCAGCTCCGGGCCGATCTGCTCGATGACCGCCAGGACGGCCTTCTCCACACCCTTGCCGAGGTAGCGGTTCGAGTCGCCGTCGCGGAGCTCGATGGCCTCGAAGGCGCCCGTGGAGGCGCCGGACGGGACGGCGGCACGACCGGTGCTGCCGTCGTCGAGGCCGACCTCGACCTCGACCGTGGGGTTGCCTCGGGAGTCCAGGATTTCCCGGGCTACGACGACGTCGATGGACGGCACGAGCATCTCCTTCTTGGATGTGACGCGGTGACGCGGGTCGCGTGGACCCTGCGAGGTGCGGGCCGTGGTGGCTCGCGACATGAGCCTAACCGGCTCCGGGCGATCGGCCACCGGGTCGCCCACCCCATGGACAGAACCGAGAGTAAATTGTTTCCGAACGGAACAAAGCCCGTTGCCGAAAAACCCCCGCCCCGGCGCGTACGGGGGACGACGCACCGGGGCGGGGAGCACGAGGACCCTGGGCGGGTCCGGCAAGCCGCTGCTTACTTCAGGTGCAGCTGCTGGCCCGGGTAGATGAGGTCGGCGTCCTCGACGATGTCCTTGTTCAGCTGGAACAGCTTCTCCCAGCCGCCCTTGACCTTCTCGTCCGCGGCGATCGAGCTGAGGGTGTCGCCCTTGACGACCTTGTACTCGCCGTCGCCCTTCTTGACCTTCTTGCCGGTCGGCGTGGTGACGGTCTTCTTGGCGGCCGGGCGCTCGTCGGAGCGGGAAGCCGGCTGCTGCTCGGTCTGGCGGGTCTCGGTGCTCTGCCCGCTCTGCTGCGAGGAGCCGCCGGAGTTGCTGGAGGAGCCGCCGGAGTTGCTGGTGGAGCCGCTGGAGGAGCCGCCGCCGGTGTAACCGGCGCTCGACAGGCCCTTGCCGCAGACCGGCCAGGCACCCTTGCCCTGGCCCGCGAGGACCTTCTCGGCGATCTCGATCTGCTGGGCCTTGGTGGCCTGGTCGGCGGTGGAGGCGTACTTCGTGCCGCCGTAGCCGGCCCAGGTGGAGGCGGAGAACTGCAGACCGCCGTAGTAACCGTTGCCGGTGTTGATGGACCAGTTGCCGCCGGACTCGCACTGGGCGACGGCGTCCCACTCGGAGGCGGTGGCGGCGGAGGCGTTGCCGGCCGCCATCAGCGGGGCGGCGACGGCGGCACCGGTGACACCGGCGATGGCGATGGCGCGCGTGGCCTTGGACGGACGGCGGTGCGTGCCCTTACCGGAAAACAGCATGGAGAGATCCCCTCACCGACGCCTGCGAGGTGAGCTGTCGGGTTCGGGCCGGTTGAGTTGCCCGGCCGCGCCCCTCCCGGGACACGGCTTCACCCCAAGCCCTTCCGGCACAACCGGCCGGTCGGGCACTTACCTTGGGTCCCCCGCTCCTGCCTACGGCGCTTGACGCGACGACTGTTCCCGTACCGCCGCTGGCAGGATTCGGCGTTGCGGCAGCCGGGGCTCGCGGTGACGAGCGATCACGACCGTAGACACGCGATCCACGGAATTTCAAAGACGATCAGGGCTTCTGAGATCTATCTCTCACGGGCCTCAAACGGGACATTCGACGCGAAACGTGACGTGAACTCACCCGCTTTCGGGGTGACTTCGGCCGTGGTTTCCGCACTGCCCGAACGGCTACCCCTCGTCCGCTTCGACCCCTGTCGTGAGCGTCTGACCGGGGAGGATGAGGTTCGGGTCGGTACCGACGGCCTGCTCGCCCCCGTCGTCGAGGGAGTTCCATCCGCCGTCGACGTCAAGGGAGTCGGCGATGGACCAGAGACTGTCGCCCACGCCGACGATGTAGGAGCCCTCGGACGCGCCCCGGGAGGCGTCACCGGGCGAGGCGTGGCGGCCCGAGGGCGCGCCCTCACGGCCGCCCGCGGAGGCGGCGTCCTCCTCGGCGCTGGGGCCGCGGTGACGGCCGGAGCCGGTGTCCGTCGGGGCCGAAGAGTCGCCGCCCCGGCGGGAGTTGCCGGACTCGTCACCGCCGGGGGTGGCGGAGGGAGAGCCGTCGGGCTTCCGATCCTGCTTCTGCCCCTGCTCCCGAGAGGCGGAATCAGACGACTTGCCCGACTTGGAGGTCTCGTCCTTCTGGATCGACTGCGCGTCGGGCGACGACGAAGGGCTCGCGGAAGGCTCCGCGGAAGAGGACGACTCGTAGCCGTCGAGCAGACCGGGCGAGTCCACCTCACCGGATGCTTCGGACGAGTCGGAGGCTCCCGACCCCTCGTCCTGCTGGAGGCCGGAGAGCAGTCCGCAGGTACGCCACGCGCCGACCCCCTGGTCGGCGAGGATTCTCTCGGCCACGGATATCTGCTGGGAGCGACTGGCCAGGTCGGCGCTCGCGGCGTACTCGAGGCCGCCGTGGTTCTCCCAGTCCTCCTGGGACAACTGCAGGCCGCCGTAGTAGCCGTTGCCGCTGTTCTGGCTCCACGCGCCGCCGGTCTCGCAGTCCGCGATCCGGTCCCAGGTCGTGCCGTCGGCCGCGCTGGCACCGGAGGCCCCGAGGAGTGGGATCGCGATGGCGGAGCCGGTCACTCCGGCCGCCACGAGGAGAGCCGGAGCCTGGCGGGGGCGACGGTGCCGACCGTTCCCGGAGAGCATACGGAGACCTTTCACACGACAGCGGTGACCGACGCGTCCGGCATCCCGGCCGCGTTGATGGGTGAACGTATCGGCAGGAGATCACTTGTCACAAGTTAATGCCGCGCAGATCACGTGAAGATCACAGCTCTGATGTTTCGTCACGTCCGGCCGCCGCGAACTCCACCGGCAGGGTGCGCAGCCCGCGCATGATGAGGCCGCCGCGCCACCGCAGCTCGGCCGGATCCGCCGCGAGCCGGAGGTCCGGGAGGCGGGTGAGGAGGGTGGCGAGCGCGGTCTGGCCCTCCAGGCGGGCGAGTGGGGCGCCGAGGCAGTAGTGGATGCCGTGGCCGTACCCCAGGTGCTGGTTGTCGCGGCGGGCGAGGTCCAGCACGTCCGGATCGGCGAACCGCTCCGGGTCCCGGTCCGCGGCGGCCAGGACGACGAGAACCGGGTCGCCGGGCGCGATGTGCTGCCCGCCGAGGGTGAGGGGCTGCGTGGCGAAACGCCAGGTGGCGAGTTCGACGGGTCCGTCGAAGCGCAGGAGTTCCTCGACGGCGGTCTCCAGGAGGGCCGTTTCCCCGGCGGCGAGGGACGCCTGGAGCCGCGCCCGCTGTTCGGGGTGGGTGAGCAGGGCGTAGGTGCCGTTGCCGATCAGGTTCACGGTGGTCTCGAAACCGGCGAACAGCAGGATGAAGGCCATGGCCGCCGCCTCGTTCTCGGTGAGGTGCTCACCGTGGTCGGAGGCGCGGATGAGACCGGAGATGAGGTCCTCGCCGGGGGCGGGCTCGGCGGGCAGCGCCTCCCGCTTGCGGTGGATGAGGTCGGCGAGGTAGCCGCGCATCTTCTTCACCGACCGCGCCACGCCGCCCCTGGGACCGCCCTGGTGCCGGATCATCATGCCCGCCCAGTCGCGGAAGTCGTCCTGGTCCTCGCGGGGGACCCCGAGCAGGTCGCAGATGGCGTAGATGGGCAGCGGGAAGGCGAACTCGTGGATGAGGTCGGCGGACCCCTTCCGCGCGAACCCGTCGATGAGGGTGTCCGTGAGTTCCTGCACCCGTGGCGCGAACTCGGCGACCCGGCGGGGCGTGAACGCCTTGGACACCAGTCGCCGCAGCCGGGTGTGGTCCGGCGGATCGATGTTCAGCAGATGTGTCATCAGCTCGGCCTTGCGCTCCCCGGGGATTCCGGTCTTGCCCTTGGCGTGCGCCGGTTCGTCGTGATGCGCCGGGTTCTTGGAGAGCCGGTGGTCGGCGAGCGTCTGCTTGGCGTCGGCGTACCGCGTGACCAGCCAGGCCTCCACGCCGCTGGGAAGCCGCGTCTTGTGGACGGGACTGTGCTCGCGGAGCCAGGCGTAGGCGGGGTAGGGGTTGCTCGCGAACTCCCAGGTGAAGAGGTCGGGCGCGGTCGCGGGGGTGCGGGGCTGGGGCTGGTCGGTCACGCGTCGACCGTATCCGGCTTCCCGCCGCTTCCCGCCCCGCTTCCCGCCCCTCCCCTGCTGCCCGCTCCCCTTCCGTTCAGCCCTCGGACTCGGAGCGGGCCTTCCGTTAGCCCTCGGGCTCGGCACGGACCTTCCGTTCAACCCTCAGGCTCGGCACGGACCTCCCGTCAACCCTCGAAGTCGGCACGGACCTTCCGTTCAACCCTCAGGCTCGGCACGGACCTCCCGTCAACCCTCGAAGTCGGCACGGACCTTCCGTTCAGCCCTCGGACTCGGCGCGGACCTTCCGTTCAGCCCTCGCCCTCGGCCCGTCTGATCGCGTCGCGGTAGGCGCGGGCCGCCGCCCTCAGGGCCGCCTCCGGGTCCACGCCCTCGGACTCGGCGCGGACGGCCAGGGCGAGGAGCTCGTAGCCGATGCCCTCGACGGGCGGGAGCGGTATGTGCAGGTTCGCCGTGCGGGCGCGGGAGGCCAGCTTGGCGGCGAGGGCCAGACCGGGCTGGCCGAGGGGAATGCCCTCGGTGACCGAGGTGCGCCGCTTCTCGACCGCCTTGGTGCGCAGCCAGTGCTCCTTGACCTCCTCGGGGGTGGTGGCCGTCGCGTCGCCGAAGACATGCGGATGGCGGTGGATCAGCTTGGCGACGATGCCGCCGGCCACGTCGTCGATGGAGAAGGCCTCCTCCCCGTCCTCCGGGCGGCCCTCCTCGGCGATGCGGGCGTGGAAGACGACCTGGAGGAGGACGTCACCGAGCTCCTCGCGCAGTTCGTCGCGGTCGCCTTCCTCGATCGCCTCGACGAGTTCGTACGCCTCCTCGATGCCGTACTTCGCCAGGCCCTTGTGGGTCTGCTGCGAAGACCACGGGCATTCGACGCGGATGCGGTCCATGACCTGGACGAGGTCGAGGAGCCGGGCGCCCGGGAGGTCGTAGGAAGCGGGCAGCAGCTCCAGCTCGGGCATGGCGATACGGCCGGTACCGGCGAGGCGGGCCAGTCCGTCCGTCAGGACCGGTTCGCCCTCACCCGTCGCCACCACGACCACCGTGCGCCCCCCGGAGCAGGCGTCGACCAGCTCCTGGGCGGTGGGGGACGCCTCGTCGACCGGGATCCCCGCCTCGCGCAGATACGGCAGCTGCGGGTGTGCGCCGTCCGCGCACAGCACCCGGTCCGCCGCGTGCAGCGCCTGCCATGCGGGCCAGGAGAGCAGGCCGGGGGCGACGCGGTGGCTGGTGGTGAGCAGGATGATGCGGCCCGGGGCGGCGGCCGCGTCGGGAGCGGTCCGCTCGGGGCCCGGGGTGGCTTCGGGGCTGTTGGCGTTCACGGTTCGAAGCTATCCCACGCCGCCGACCGTCCTCGAAGTTGTCCACAGGGCCCCGGGAGCGGGTGCCCCGCATTCCGCCCCTGCTCCTACATACCCTGCGGGGTCGGTGCCGTCGTGACGTCCCGGACCCACGGCGTCTTGGCGTCGGCGCGGCTGCTCTTCTGGACGTCCCACGTGCCGTAGCGGGGGTTGAGGTCGATGTTCAGGTCCTTGGAGGCGTCGGAGAGGGCCTTCCAGAACTCGGGACGGTCGACGGTCGTGCCGAGCTTCTCGGCGAGCTTCTGGGCCTCCAGCTGGAGGCGGAGGCTCTCTTCGAGGCGCTGCGGCGGGATGCCGTACTGCCGGAGCCAGGCCGTCTCCAGCGCCTTGGCGCCGCCGGCCCGCTGTTCCAGGCCGGACCGCATCTGCTGGATCTCCTTGCGGGAGACGCTGACTCCGGCGTCGTCGGCGGCGCGGTGCAGCACCCGGTCCAGGACCATGGTGTGCAGGGTGTCGCGGGTGAGGGTGCCGGTCCTGGCGATGGCCTGCTGGTACTGGGCCTCGTTCTGCACGGCCGCCCGCTGGGCCGCGCGTACCTCGCCGACCCGCTCGTCCAGCTGGGAGACGGTGATGCGCTGGCCACCCACCAGGGCCGCCGCGCCGGGATGCGCGTCGTTCCCGCAGGCGGTGAGAAGGGGTGCCGCGGCGGCGATCGCTGCGGTGAGGACGAGCGCGGTGCGACGGCGGCGGTGCAAGGAAACCTCCCGAGGAGATTGTGCGACGGTGCACAAGGTCTTGCGATGATCGATGGTAGGCAGTGGCCAAGCTCTGGCCAACCCATTCGACCAACGATTCACCGGGACTTCCGGCACCGCCGCGCCAACCCCGGGGCGGTCGTCAGCCGCGGACCTGCCCCAGCCACTGCAGTGTCCTGCGGATCTCCGCTCCGAGTGGGTGCCCGGGGCCGTGGGTGCGCTCCACGTCGTGCAGCAGCCTGGCCAGGGTGTCGTGGGCGGCGCCGCGGTCACCGAGGGCGAGCAGGAGATGACCGATGCGACGGCGGACGTCGTGCGCGAGCTCGGGGCCGCCTGCGGCGACGTACTGGTTCTCGTAGTACGGCAGCACCGCCCGGTACTCGGCGAGCGCCGCCGCCGGCTCACCCAGCTGTTCGAGGCACTGGGCGGCCTCGTAGCGGAAGCGCAGGGCCTGCGGGTCGGCCTGGCCGGCCTCGGCGGCGCGTTCGTCGGCGAGCCGGCGCAGCTCGGGCAGGGCGCGCCGGTACTGGCCGTCGTCCAGGAGCGTCGCCGCGTACTGCTTGCGCAGCGTGCGGACGACCGGGGAGTGCGCGCCGTGCTGTTCGGCCGCCGCGGGCAGGATCGCGCCGAGGATGTCGACGGCCTGGGTGACGCGGCCCTCGCCGAGGAGCCGTTTGACCTCGTCGACGGCGCGGGCGATGTCCGTCTTCCCCGCGGTGTCGGTGACGGGGGTGGCGGGCGTGGGCCGGGGCGCGGGGGTGCGCGCACGATCCGGCCAGGGGGCGTGCGGGCGCAGGAACGGCCGGGTGGGATCGAGGGTCGCGCCGGTGGGCGTCCCGCGAGCGGGCAGGAGCAGTTCCAGGTGCTCGTAGACCTCCTGCGCGGAGGCGGGCCGGTGCTGCGGGTCCTTGGCGAGGAGGCGCAGGACGAGGGCCTCCAGGGCCTCGGGGACTTCGGGGCGCACGCGGCGCACGGGCAGCGGGGGCTCGTACAGGTGCCGGTGCAGGACGCCGAGTGCCGTGGAGCCGGAGAAGGGCACGTCGCCGCTGAGCAGTTCGTGCAGGACCACGCCGAGCGCGTACAGGTCGGTGTATGGGCCGACCGCGCCGCCCATCGCCTGCTCCGGGGCCATGTAGGCGGGCGAGCCGATGGGGGTGCCGGTGTGGGTGAGGCGGGTGGTGTCCGCGTCCATGACGGAGGCGACGCCGAGGTCGAGGACGGCGACCGTACCGTCCTGCTTCACCATCACGTTGCGCGGCTTGAGGTCGCGGTGGACGATCGGCACGGCGTGCACGGCGCTCAGCACCGCGCACAGCTGCGCCGCGACCGCGACCGCCCACTGCCAGGGGTACGGATCGTGCTCGGCGAGGTGGCCGGCGAGGTCGGCACCGTCGATGTACTGCATGACGAGGAACAGCTCCTCGCCCTCACTGCCCGCGTCGTGCACGGTGACCAGGCCGGGGTGGTCGACCTGCGCGGTCACCCGGCACTCGCGCACGAAACGCCGGCGCAGTTCCTCCGCGTCCTGCCCGGCCACCTTGTCGGGGCGCAGCAGCTTCACCGCCACGCGCCGGTCGAGCCGCTGGTCGTACGCCGTCCAGACCTGGCCCATGCCGCCCTGCCCGAGGACGGTGGACAGCTCGTAACGGTCGGCGACGACACGTCCTGCCGCCGCGGTCACCTTCCGCCCTCGGGCCCGTCGTTGCTCCCGCCGTCGTGCCGGCGCAGGTAGTCGCTGAGCTCGTCGAGTTCGGCGCGGACCTGGTCGATGCGGGCGGGGCCGGGGGGCTGGGGGGACGGGGGCGGCTGGATCGGGCCCGGGACCCCCGGTGTGGCGTCGTGGGGTGCGGGTGTGCGAGGCACGGGCGTGTGAGGCACGGGGTGCTGCGGGACGGGCGTGGAGTTCGGGGCGTAGGGCGGCGCCGGGTGCGGATAGCCGTAGGGGGTGGCCACGACGGTGGGTGCGTGGGGCGAGGCGTGACCGGCGGCCCGCCGCTCGCCGTGGTGGGTGATGTCCACGACGAGGAAGTAGACGGCCGCGGCCGCTCCAACGAAGAGGATCACCGCCAGCGCGAGGTCCGTCCGGACGTCGCCGTCCGGCAGTGAGCCGACCACGGCGAAGCACGTGATGGACAGCGGCAGGCTCACCCACGCCAACGTCCAGTCGAGGGCCCGTCCGCGCAGGACGGCCACCCGGAACAGCGGTACGCAGGCCAGCAAGCCGCACGTGAGGAAACCGGCTGCGGCGAACAGCACGCGCAGGGAAATGACCGTTGCCGCGCTGCGGGGAGGCGGCGCCGCGCCGTGGCCGTACATGACTGCTCCTGGACCGGTGGGGCCGATGGGACGGACGTGCGAGTGACAGACCCTGTTGGGGAATCCGAGCGTATAGCCCGACACGGACAACCGGTCGCGGGTTGTACCGAACCGTTGTCATGCTGATCACATCGCGTGTACGGCCCTTTCCCGAGCCGGTCACGGCCCAGCCGTCCGCCGCGTCCTACAGGGGGTGCCGCATCCACACGTTGGGCTCGACGTAGACGGCGTATCCGCGCTCCACTTCGCAGCGCACCGGCACGAGACCTCCCGGCACCTCTACCTCGACGTCCGTGTCGAACGGCAGGCCCGTCCAGCGGCGCCAGTCCGCGAGCGGGGCGGCCACCGTCATGGACGCCGGTGCCACCGAGTCGATGACGGCACCGGCCCGGGCGTGCACGCGCAGCCACGGGTCCTCGGGCAGCCCGTCGGGGCGGACGCGACGGGCGTACTCCTCCATCGGCGTATGCGGTTCGAGGTGCTTGGCGTTGGGGCGGACGGGGGCGACGACCTCACGGAAGCCACGAGCCCGGGCCTTGTCACGCATGGCGGAGAGCATCACTCCGGACAGCCCGCGGCCCTGGGCGTGCGGGGCGACGGAGACCGAGATGGCGCTGACGGTGTCGGGCCGCACTCCGCGCCGCAGATCGGAGAAGGCCCATACGAGCACCGCGTCCCAGCCGTTGGCGGGCAGTCTGCCGCGGTGCTCGGCTGCGAGGGCGAACGGCACGCTGTAGGCGTTCGCCACGATCTCGCCCTGCTCGTCCTCGGCGAACAGGACGTACTCCGGCAGTTCGGCGGCGATCCGGGGGAAGTGGGCGGCGCCCACGAGGTCCTGGATCACGAACTCCGGCCAGCTGTCCGCCATCCCGACGACCCGCTCCAGCATGTCCGGACGCTCGGCGAGGCTCGCTGTCTTCGGCTGCATGTGATCACGGTAGGCACGAGTGCGGAAACCCGGAACCGAATTACCGTCGCGGGGCAGGGGCCTCACCCGCCGCACTGCTTGAGCATCATCTCCTTGTCGGCGGCCGTCACGGGGAGTTCGTACTTCAGCGACACCTGGGCGAAGCGCACCGCGTAGGCGCAGCGGATCCGCTTGTTCGGCGGCAGCCAGGACGCCGGGCCGGAGTCCCCCTTCGAGCCGTTGGTCGGTCCGTCCACCGGGAGGAGGTTGAGCGGATCGTTGGCGATGGACTCCCGCTTGTCCTTCGTCCAGCGCGAAGCGCCCATCTGCCAGTCGTACGACAGCGGCATGACGTGGTCTATCTGGACCTTGATCGCACGGGACTTGGTCCACTCGATGACCTTCCCGGTGTACGGGTCGTGCAGCGTCAGCGAGGTGACCACGCAGTCGGACCCCGCCCGGAAGCGCAGATCCTCCCCGTCTCGTTTCAGGAGGTCGTTCCGCGAGTCGCAGCCGTTGCGGGAGAAGGGGACCTCCCGTGGTGCCGAGTCCATCCAGGCGTAGCCGAACTTGTCCCGTTCGTAGCCCGTCCTGGGGCCGCGTCCCTTCGTCACCACCTTCTCGATGAGGGCACGCGCCCTCTCCTTGTCCGCGTCGGAACCGATGGCCGCCAGCCCGGGTTTCGTGCCGTCCGGGTTGTCCAGCGGGTTCACGGCCCGCCCGTCGCCCGCGGCCGGGACGCCGGAACCGGAGGGTCCGTCGCCGTCGGCGGGCGGGGCCAGGCCCTCGCAGCCGGCCAGCGCAGAACCGGTGAACACCATCGCGACGGCCAGTGCGGCCCCGCCCCTCAGACGCGTCACCGCGCCCCTCCTCTGCTTGCCTGTTCCGCCCCGGCACGGGCGGTCCGTGCCTGGTCCCACGGTAGCGACGAAGAGGTCCAGGCCACATCGGGCCTCACTGCGCGTTCTTCGCATCTCGAACATATCGGCACCAGAGCATCGGCGCGCCCCTCCAACCGGCGGCAGCCCCGGTTAAGGACGACCAGCGCGCCCCTCAAACCGGCCGCAGCCCGGCACCGAACCGTCGACCCGCCCCGGGAACCGGCGACGGATCGGCACCAGGCCACCGGCGGGCGCGTGCGGCCGGTGGCCTGACGGGGTTCGGCCGAGGTGGTGTCAGGATCCCAGGATCGAGGTGAGGAACTCCCCGACCCACGCCAGCAGTTCCCGCCCGACCAGCGGCTTCCCGCCCACCTTCGCGGTCTTCGGGCGCGGTACCAGCACCTGGTGCGCCGCCGGCTTGATGACGACCCCGGGGTACAGCCGCTTGAGCCGCAGCTCCTGCGACTCGCGCAACTCCACCGGCGCGAACCGGATGTTGTTGCCCTGCAGCACGATCTCGCCGACGCCGCACGCCCGAGCGAACATGCGCAGGCCCGCGACGAGCAGCAGGTTCTCCACCGGCTCGGGCAGCTTGCCGTAGCGGTCGGCGAGTTCCTCGCGGACCGCCTTGATGTCCTCCTCCGAGTTGGCGGAGGCGATGGCGCGGTAGGCCTGGAGGCGGAGGCGCTCGCCCGGCGCGTAGTCGTGCGGGACGTGCGCGTCGACGGGCAGCTCGATCTTGACGTCGAGCGGCGGCTCCTCCTCGATCTCGCCGGTCTCCAGCTGGCGCCGGTAGTCGGCGACGGCCTCGCCGACCATGCGCACGTACAGGTCGAAGCCGACGCCCGCGATGTGGCCCGACTGCTCACCGCCCAGGAGGTTGCCCGCGCCGCGGATCTCCAGGTCCTTCATGGCGACGTACATGCCGGCGCCCATCTCCGTGTGCTGGGCGATGGTCGCGAGCCGCTCGTGCGCGGTCTCGGTCAGCGGCTTCTCCGGCGGGTAGAGGAAGTAGGCGTAGCCGCGCTCGCGGCCACGGCCCACCCGGCCGCGCAGCTGGTGCAGCTGGGACAGGCCGAAGTTGTCGCCGCGCTCCACGATCAGGGTGTTGGCGTTGGAGATGTCGATGCCGGACTCCACGATCGTCGTGGAGACCAGCACGTCGAACTTCTTCTCCCAGAAGTCGACGACGACCTGCTCCAGCGCCGCCTCCGACATCTGTCCGTGGGCGGTGGCGATCCGCGCCTCGGGGACGATCTCGCGCAGCCGGGCGGCGGCCCGGTCGATCGACTCGACGCGGTTGTGGATGTAGAAGACCTGGCCCTCGCGCAGCAACTCGCGGCGGATCGCGGCGCCGATCTGCTTCTCCTCGTAGGGGCCCACGAAGGTGAGCACCGGGTGGCGCTCCTCCGGCGGGGTGGTGATCGTGGACATCTCGCGGATGCCGGTGACCGCCATCTCCAGGGTCCGGGGGATCGGGGTCGCGGACATCGTCAGCACGTCGACGTTGGCGCGGAGCTTCTTCAGCTGCTCCTTGTGCTCGACGCCGAAGCGCTGCTCCTCGTCGACGATGACCAGGCCCAGGTCCTTGAACTTCGTCTCGGTCGAGAACAGCCGGTGCGTGCCGATCACGATGTCGACCGAGCCCTCGCGCAGGCCCTCCAGGGTCGCCTTGGCCTCGGTGTCGGACTGGAAGCGGGACAGGGCTTTCACGCTCACCGGGAACTGCGCGTACCGCTCGCTGAACGTGCCGAAGTGCTGCTGCACCAACAGGGTCGTGGGCACCAGGACGGCCACCTGCTTGCCGTCCTGGACGGCCTTGAAGGCGGCGCGGACCGCGATCTCGGTCTTGCCGTAGCCGACGTCGCCGCAGATCAGACGGTCCATGGGAACCGTCTTCTCCATGTCCTCCTTGACCTCGGCGATGGTGGTGAGCTGGTCGGGCGTCTCCGCGTAGGGGAAGGCGTCCTCCAGTTCCCGCTGCCAGGGGGTGTCCACGCCGAAGGCGTGCCCGGGGGCGGCCATGCGCGCGCTGTACAGCCTGATCAGGTCGGCCGCGATCTCCTTGACGGCCTTCTTGGCGCGGGCCTTCGTCTTCGTCCAGTCGGCGCCGCCGAGGCGGTGCAGGGTGGGGGCCTCGCCGCCGACGTACTTGGTGATCTGCTCCAGCTGGTCGGTGGGGATGTAGAGGCGGTCGCCGGGCTGGCCGCGCTTGGCGGGGGCGTACTCGACGACCAGATACTCGCGGGTCGCGCCCTGCACGGTGCGCTGCACCATCTCGATGTAACGGCCCACGCCGTGCTGCTCGTGGACGATGTAGTCGCCCGCCTCCAGGGTGAGCGGGTCGATCGTCTTGCGGCGGCGGGCCGGCATCCGGGCACCCTCGCGGCCGGACGCCTTCTGCCCCGACAGGTCCGTCTCGGTCAGGACGGCGAGTCTGAGGGCCGAGTCGACGAAACCGTGGTCGATCGAGCCGCACGCCACGTGCACGACGGACGGGGAGATCTCGCCGAGGTCGGAATCGAGGCGGGCCGCGATGCCCTCGCCGCCCAGCACCTCGACGGTACGCGCGGCCGGGCCGTGGCCCTCGGTGACGAACACCGCGCGCCAGCCGTCGGCAAGCCAGCCCTTGGTGTCGGCGAGGGCCTTGGCGGTGTCGCCGCGGTAGGTCTCCGGGGCGTGCATGCCGAGCTTCAGGGTGTCCGCGTCCAGCTCTTCGTCCGCGGCGAACGGCGACACCGACCACCACATCATCTCCAGCTCGCGGGCCAGTTCCCGGACGTCCGCGATGGACCACAGGGAGGCCGCGCCGACGTCGATGGGGGCGTCGCCACCGCCCGCGGTGGCCGCCCAGGAGGCCTGGAGGAACTCCTGCGAGGTGGCCACCAGATCCGACGCGCGTGTGCGGACCCGCTCCGGGTCGCACACCACGGCCATGGCGCCCTTCGGCAGCACGTCGAGCAGCAGCTCCATGTCGTCGACCAGGACCGGAGCGAGGGACTCCATGCCCTCGACGGCGATGCCCTCGGCGATCTTGCCGAGCAGTTCACCCAGCTCGGGGTGCTGTTCGGCCAGGGCACGCGCACGGGCGCGGACGTCGTCGGTGAGCAGCAGCTCGCGGCACGGTGGCGCCCACAGGCCGTGCTCGGCGACTTCGAGGGAGCGCTGGTCGGCGACCTTGAAGTAGCGGATCTCCTCGACGTCGTCGCCCCAGAACTCGACGCGCAGGGGGTGTTCCTCGGTGGGCGGGAAGACGTCGAGGATGCCGCCGCGCACGGCGAACTCGCCGCGCTTCTCGACGAGCTCCACGCGCGCGTAGGCGGCTGCCGCGAGGGCTTCGACGATCTCGTTGAGGTCGGTGCTCTGTCCGCTCCTCAGGGAGACCGGCTCCAAGTCGCCGAGGCCCTTGACCTGCGGCTGGAGCACGGACCGGACAGGCGCCACGACGACCGAGACGGGGCCGGTCTCGGGGTCGTCGGGGCGCGGGTGAGCCAGGCGGCGCAGCACGGCCAGGCGGCGGCCGACGGTGTCGCTGCGGGGGCTGAGCCGCTCGTGCGGGAGTGTCTCCCAGGACGGGTACTCCACGACTCCCTCCGGCGGGAGCAGGGAGCGCAGGGCCGCGGCCAGGTCCTCCGCCTCGCGGCCCGTGGCCGTGACCGCCAGCACCGGGCGGCCCGTGTCGCGGGCCAGGGCTGCGACCGCGAAGGGGCGCGCGGCCGGGGGGCCGACCAGGTCGACGTGCATGCGGTTGCCGTCGGCAGCCGCCCTGATCGCTTCTGCGAGGGCAGCATCCTTGACTACGGCGTCGAGCAGACCGTGCAGGCTCATGGGGGCGTTTTCCGTCCAGGGGGTGGGCAACACGATGGGCCCGACGCGCGCCGCGGGCCGGGGGGTCTCCAGCGTACGACGACGCGCGCCCGCACGGCGGGCCTGTGGATAACGCCCGTTCTCCGGATAGCGCCCATTCTCCAGGGGGCCGGGACCGGGGCCGGGACCGGGACCGGAGCCGGAGCCGGCGGCTGCGGTGGGCGGCGCAGTCGGCTCCGGCGCAGGGGTCCGGGACCGGAGCCGGGGCCGGCGGCTGCGGTGCTGGGCGGCGCAGTCAGCTTGGGCGGCTGCGGCGGCCGACGGCGCGACCTGCTCCGGCGGCTGCGGTGGGCGGCGCAGTCGGCTCCGGCGCAGGGGTCCGGGACCGGAGCCGGGGCCGGCGGCTGCGATGGTGGGCGGCGCAGTCAGCTTGGGCGGCTGCGGTGGCCGGGGGCGCACGGCGGCCGCGCCTGGGCGCCACGCCTCCTCGCCGAGTGCGGCCTTGTGGGGAAGCGGGCGGGGCGGGCCAGTGCGGAAATCCCGTACAGCCGGGCAGACAGCGACCGGCAGCGAGTCCGGCCGTCGCGGAGATCCGTGCCGCCGCAAGTGAACGGCGGCGAGTCACCGGGCCCGTCGTCGGGCCGCTCCTCCCGCGGGGTCACAGGCGAGGGAGCCCGGCGACACCTCACCGGTGCCACCAGGCGGGCCTGGCCTGGCGGCTCGCCAGCAGGGCCACCCGGCGGGGGAAGGCCCCCGGGGTTGCGCCGGGCCGGAGTGGCCGCTCATCGTCGGGGGGCAAGCCGCGGGCCCGCCCCCGAGGTGGAGACCTCCAGGGCGGGCCCATCCCCCGCAACCCCCGTGTGCGGTGGTTCTCGGGCGGCGGTCGCAGCCGTCGGCTACTCCGTCGCGATCGCGTTCAGGACGTTCATCCGGCCCGCCCGGAACGCCGGGATCAGTGCCGCGAACAAGCCCACGAACGCAGAGCTGATGAAGACCCCGATGATCGTCGGCCAGGGGATGTCCAGGACCATCAGGCCCTCCAGGGCGAGCAGCTGCTGTGCCGTGGCGCCCCAGCCCATGCCCAGTCCGAGGCCCAGCAGGGCGCCGAAGAGGGCGATGACGACCGACTCCATGCGGATCATGCGGCGCAGTTGGCGGCGGGAGAGGCCGATCGCCCGCATCAGGCCGATTTCCCTGGTGCGCTCCACCACCGACAGGGCCAGGGTGTTCACCACTCCCAGGATGGCGACGATGATCGCCAGGGCCAGCAGGCCGTAGATCATGTTGAGCAGCTGGCCGATCTGGCCCTTCAGGGCGTCCTTGTAGTCGGTCTGGTCGCGCACGGTGTACTGCGGGTAGTCGTGCAGGGCCGACTTCAGGGACTTGTAGGCGGCGTCCTGCTGCCCTTCCTTGGCGCTGGCGAAGACCAGCGAGTCGAGGGGCATCTTGTCGGCCGGGACGTACTTGGCCATCGTCGAGATGGACATGTACATCGCGCCCGCGTCGATCACGACGTCGCTGCTGGTGATCGCCCGGACCGTGAGGTCGGCGGCGGAGCCGTCCTTGAAGGCGACCTTGATCTTGGAGCCGAGGCTGATGCCGTGGTCCTCGGCGAACTTCTCGTGGACCGACATGGAGTCGGGCTTGTAGGCGTCGGGGAGCTTGCCGGCGACCGTCTCGGTGCGCAGGTCGGTCGCGTACGACGGGTCGGCCGCCGTGACCGCCGTGTCCTTGAGCGTCTTGCCGTCAGGAGTGGTGAAGTCGGCCTTGGTCCACTTGTACTCGGTGACCCGCGCCAGGCCGGGCGACGACTTCACGGCCTCGACCGCCTGCGGGGTGATCAGCTGACCGCTGTCGGACTGGATGATGAAGTCCGTGCCGACGGTCTTGTCGAGCTGGTCGGTGGCGGACGCCACCATGGAGGAACCGACCACGGACAGGCACGCCACCAGGGCGAGGCCGATCATCAGGGCGGCGCCGGTCGCGCCGGTGCGGCGCGGGTTGCGCAGGGCGTTGCGCTCGGCCATGCGGCCCACGGGGCCGAACATGCGGAGCAGGAGGGCGCCGAGGACGCGGACCACACCGCCGGCGAGCAGCGGGCCGATGACGACGAAGCCGATCAGCGTGAGCACCACGCCGAGGCCGAGCCACAGGGAGCCGTCCGTGGCCTTGTCGGCCGCCGCCGCCAGGTAGAGGGCGAGGCCGCCGGTGCCGGTGAGGACCGTTCCGATGGCGGCGCGGATCCAGCCCGCCTTGGCGTCGGCGGGGGCTCCCGCGTCGCGCAGTGCGGCCATCGGGGAGATCTTGCCGGCGCGCCGGGCGGGCAGGTAGGCGGCCAGTACGGTGACGAGCACGCCGAGGACGAGGCCGACCACCGGGGTCGTCCAGGCCACCGTGAGGTCGTCGGTGGACAGTTCCATGCCGATCTGGCCCATGAGCTTCATCAGGCCGATCGCGAGGCCGACGCCCGCGCCGACACCGAGCACGGAGCCGACGACACCGAGCAGCAGTGCCTCGGCCAGGACGGAGCGGTTGACCTGCTTGCGGGAGGAGCCGATGGCCCGCATCAGGCCGATCTCCCGGGTCCGCTGGGCGACCAGCATGGAGAAGGTGTTGATGATCAGGAAGATGCCGACGAGGAAGGCGATCCCGGCGAAGCCGAGCATCGCGTACTTCATGACGTTCATGAAGCCCGCGACCTCCTTCTGGTTGGCGTCGGCGGTCTCCTTGGCCGTCTGCACCTGGAAGTCGCCGCCGAGTTCGGCCGTGACGTTCTTCTTCAGCTGTGCGTCGCTGACGCCGACGGCCGCGGTGACGTTGACGTTGGTGTAGACGTCACTCTCGCCGACCAGGGTGCGCTGGGCGGTCTCGGTGTCGAGGTAGAAGATCGCGGCGCCGGGGTTGGTGACGGTGAAGTCGGCGATGCCGGAGACCTTCGCGGTGTGGGTGCCGATGGCGCTGATCACACCGATCTCGTCGCCGAGCTTCAGGTCGTGCTTGTCGGCGGTGTCGGCGTCGACCATGATCTGGTCGGCGCTCTTGGGCGCCGCACCGGAGGTGATCTTCATGGTGCGGGCGTCGTTGTTGTTCCAGCTGCCGACGATGGTCGGGCCGCCGCTGGTGGGCGACAGGCTGTCCTTGTCGGCGTCGACGACGGTCACCGAGGTGGAGAACACCGTGCCCTCGGCGGACTTCACGCCCTGCGCCTTGCGGACCTCGCCCAGCACGGAGGCCGGCATGACCGGCGGCTTGCCGTTGTCGGCGGTGGTCTGGCCGGTGTCTGAGGCGCCCTTGGCGCTCACCGTCACGTCGGAGGAGGTGGCCGCGAAGAGCTTGTCGAAGGTGGTCGTCATGGTGTCCGTGAAGACGAGCGTGCCGCAGACGAAGGCCACCGACAGCAGGACGGCGATCGCGGAGAGCGCCATGCGCCCCTTGTGCGCGAAGAAGTTGCGCATGGAGGTCTTCATGACGGTCATGACGTACGCCCCCGGGCGTCGAAGTCCTTCATGCGGTCCAGAACGGCCTCCGCGGTCGGCTTGAACATCTCGTCGACGATGCGGCCGTCGGCGAGGTACAGCACGCGGTCCGCGTAGCTCGCGGCGACCGGGTCGTGGGTGACCATGACGATGGTCTGGCCCAGATCGTCGACGGACCGGCGCAGGAAGCCGAGGACCTCGGCGCCGGCGCGGGAGTCGAGGTTTCCGGTCGGCTCGTCGCCGAAGATGATCTCGGGCCGGGCGGCGAGGGCCCGCGCCACGGCGACGCGCTGCTGCTGGCCGCCGGAGAGCTGGGTGGGCCGGTGCTTGAGGCGGTCGGCGAGTCCGACGGTCTCCACCACCCGCGTCAGCCACTCCTTGTCCGGCTTGCGGCCCGCGATGTCCATGGGCAGGGTGATGTTCTCGATCGCGTTCAGCGTCGGCAGCAGGTTGAACGCCTGGAAGATGAACCCGATCCGGTCCCGGCGCAGCCTCGTGAGCTTCTTGTCCTTCAGACCGGTGATCTCGGTCTCGTCAAGGTAGATCTGACCGCTCGTCACGGTGTCGAGGCCGGCCAGGCAGTGCATCAGGGTGGACTTGCCGGACCCCGAGGGGCCCATGATCGCGGTGAACTGGCCGCGTGCGATGTCCACGTCGACGTGATCGAGGGCGACGACACGGGTCTCACCGGATCCGTACGCCTTCACGACCTGCCGCGCCCGCGCGGCAACGGCCGTACGCCCTCCAGTGCCCCCGTGCCTGGGAATGGTTACAGCCGATGTCACGGTATGTCTCCTATATCGGTCAGCAGTTGGTGAAGGCGGTCACCTGGTCGGCAGCCGCTGTGCGCCTCGCCGGACCGTGCGGTCCGTCAGGTGCCTCCGGTGCTCCGGCGCTCCGGTGCGTTTCAAGTCTCGCGGCGGGGAGGGGCCGTGCGCCCTGGTGTTCAGCGCAGTCTTTTACTGTGGAAAACCCCACCCCCGCGGTGTGTGTCACCGCCCCCCGGCGGCGTAAAGCCAGGTTAAGGAAGGGGCCCTCCCCGTCTCATCCTCCGTCGGTACGAACCCTCCCCAGGTCGTAGTACGGAGGTACCCCTAGGGGCAGTCCACCCAAGGGTGGAGACCGTCTCAGGGTTCGCTCCACCCGTCGGTCCATACAGCCTCCACCCTCCCGCGACGTCAGGGTCAAGTGAGAAACTGTCCGCGGCAGGTAGATGCAAGGGGCAGACACAAGCGGCGGGACCCGGGACGCGGGTGCGGCCGGGGCGAGGGGGGCACCGGGGTGGGCAGCACCGGTTCCGCGGCACGCGAGTCCGCACGTCCCGCCACGACCGGCCGGCGCGGAGCCGTCGTGGCGGCGCTGATGCTCTCGATGGCGCTGGCCGCCCTCGACGCCACCATCGTCTCGACCGCCGTCCCGCAGATCGTCGGGGACCTCGGCGGTTTCTCCGTCTTCTCCTGGCTCTTCTCCGGTTACCTGCTGGCCGTGACCGTCACCCTGCCCGTGTACGGCAAGCTCTCCGACACCTTCGGCCGCAAACCGGTCCTGGTAGCGGGCTCGGTGGTCTTCCTCCTCGGGTCCGCGCTGTGCGCGCTGGCCTGGAACATGGGGGCGCTCATCGCCTTCCGCGTCGTGCAGGGCCTGGGCGGCGGCGCGCTCCAGGGCACGGTGCAGACACTCGCCGCCGACCTGTATCCGCTGAAGGACCGTCCCAAGATCCAGGCGAAGCTGTCCACGGTGTGGGCGGTGTCCGCGGTCGCCGGCCCCGGACTCGGCGGGGTGCTCGCCGCGTACGCGGACTGGCGCTGGATCTTCCTGATCAATCTGCCGATCGGCGCGGTCGCGCTGTGGCTGATCGTCCGTCACCTCCACGAACCGGAGCGGGAAGCCACCACGCACGCGCGCGTGGACTGGGCGGGCGCGCTCGCGGTGTTCGCCTGCGGCGGCGTGCTGCTCACGGCTCTCGTGCAGGGCGGGGTGGCGTGGCCATGGCTGTCGGCGCCCTCCCTGGGGCTGTTCGGCGCGGGACTCGCCCTGGCCGGGGTCGTGGTGCTGGTGGAGCGCCGGGCCGCGGAGCCGATCATCCCCGGCTGGGTGTGGCGGCGCCGTACGATCGCCGCGGTCAACCTGGCCCTGGGCGCGCTGGGCCTGCTGATGGTCGCGCCGTCGGTCTTCCTGCCCACCTACGCCCAGTCGGTGCTGGGCCTCGCGCCCGTGGCCGCCGGATTCGTGCTGGCCGTCTGGACGTTGAGCTGGCCGGTGTCGGCGGCGCTGAGCCAGCACGTGTACCGCAGGATCGGCTTCCGCAACACGGCGATGCTGGGCATCGGCACGGCCGCGCTGATCCTGTTCGCGTTCCCCTTCCTGCCGTACCCCGGGCAGGCGTGGCAGCCGACGCTGCTGATGCTGCTGCTCGGCGCCGCGCTGGGTCTGTTCCAACTGCCGCTCATCGTCGGTGTGCAGTCGACGGTGGGCTGGGCGGAGCGGGGTACGACGACCGCGTCCGTGCTGTTCTGCCGTCAGACCGGCCAGACGATCGGCGCGGCGGTGTTCGGCGCGGTCGCCAACGGGGTGCTGGCCGCGCGGCTCGGCGGCGCGGGCGACCTGGACTCGGTGACGCGGGCGCTCGACGCGGGCACCGCGCCGGAGACGACCAGACGGGCGATCGCCGACGCCGTGCACGCGGTCTACCTGGGCGCGGCGGGTGCGGCGGCCCTGGCGTTCCTGGTGCTGCTGTTCCTCGCGCCCCGGAAATTCCCGGTGCTCAAGGACTGATCGTCCGTATCCTCGCGCCCATGGTGACCTTGGAGCCCCTCCGGGCCGGCCACGCGGACGCGCTGCTGGCCTTCGAGCGGGAGAACCGGGCGTACTTCGCGCGCACCGTGCCGGACCGGGGAGACGCCTTCTTCACCCCTGAGGGTTTCGCCGCACGCCTCGGGGCGCTCCTCGACGAACAGCACGCGCGCGTGTGCCGCTTCCACGTGGTCCTCGGGGAGGACGGCGAGGTGATCGGCCGGGTGAACCTGGTGGACCTGGCGGACGGCAGCGCCGAACTCGGCTACCGCGTCGGCGAACGCGCCGCCGGCCGGGGTGTGGCGACGGCGGCCGTCGCGCAGGTGTGCCGGCTGGCCGTCACCGACTACGGCCTGACGTCCCTCACCGCGGTCACGACCCTGGACAATCCCGCATCCCTGAGGGTCCTGGCCCGCAGCGGCTTCACGCGGGTCGGGGACACGACGGTGGACGGCCGGCCGGGAGTGCGCCACGAGCGCCGGCTCGTGTGAGAAAGCCGGGTTAACGCGGGTAACACCCCAGGTCGGCAAGGTAAGCGCATACCGACCGATCAGTTTGCGGAAACCCTCGCGCTCAACCCCTACTCCGCAGTAGCGTGCGTGGCTCCCACCCCCCACCTCCCTGCGGTCCGCCGCACCGGATCCCACCCTCGCAAGGAGCACCGGGATGTCCTACGACCCGCCCCCGTCGCACCCGTACCGACCACCCGGTCCGTCACCGTCCCACGACCCGTACGCGTACACGTACGACACCTACCCCTGGGCACCGCAGGAGGCGCCCGAACCGGCCGGCCGGCGTCCCCAGCGCCATGCCGCGCTCGGGCAGCACAGCGATCTGCGCGTTCTGCGCAGCGCCTACCGCTGGCAGCGGCGCGTGGCCACGCTCACGGCGCTCGGCTACTTCCTTCTGTTCCTCATCCTGTCGGCGTTCGCACCCTCGTTCATGACGAGCACCGTCACCGACGGCCTGCCCACCGGTCTGCTCCTCGCGCTCATCCAGGTCCCCGTGACCTGGCTGGCGATCGCCCTGTACGAGCAGACGGCCCGCCGCCGCGTCGACCCGATCGCGGACCGCATCCGCAGGCATGCCGAGCTGGACGCCAAGCGGGAGGGAGCACGGTGACCACCGAATTCAGCGGCAACGCCCAGGCCATGTCCCTCGTCGGCTTCTCCGCCGTCGCCACGATCACGCTGCTGCTGTGCGTGATGACGGGCCCGGACCGGGACGACCTGGACGAGTTCTACACCGGCTACAGCTCGCTGTCCCCCATGCGCAACGGCCTGGCCATCGCCGGCGACTACATCTCCGCCGCGACCGTGCTGGGCACCGGCGGCGTCATCGCGCTGTTCGGCTACGACGGGATCGTGCTGGCGCTGAGCACGGCCCTGTCGCTGATGCTGCTGATGTTCCTGCTGGCCGAACCACTGCGCAACGCGGGCCGCTTCACCATGGGCGACGCGCTGACCCGCCGGATGCCGGGCCGCGCTGTCCGTATCGCGGCCTGCGCGGTCACCCTGACGGCGCTGCTGCCGCTGATGGTGGTCCAGTTGGCGGGGACCGGACAGCTCATGGCGTTCATCCTCGGCTTCTCCGGCGAGTCACTGCAGACGGGCTGCATCATCGGCGTCGGCGCGCTGATGATCAGCTACGCGGCGATCGGCGGGATGAAGGGCACCGCCCTCATCCAGATCCTGAAGATCGTGATGCTGCTCGGCTCCGGCATGGTGGTCGCGGTCCTGATCCTGCACCGGTTCGACTGGGACCCGGGAGCCCTCTTCGCCGCGGCCGCCCGGAACAGCGGCGTCGGCTCGGCGTTCCTCTCCTCGGGACTGCAGTTCGCGGGCGGCCCCAGCCCCGACCTGGACATGATCACCGCGCAGCTCACGGTGGTCCTCGGCGGCGGCGTCCTCCCACACGTCACCATGCGCATGTACACCGCCTCCAGCGCCCGGCAGGTGCGGCGTTCGATGTCCTGGGCGGTGTCGGGCGTGGCCCTGTTCGTGCTGATCATCACCGTCGTCGGCTTCGGCGCGACCGCGCTGGTCGGGCGGGAACTGATCGCGCAGGTCGACCCGCAGGGCAACACGGCCTATCTGCTGGGGTCACAGGCGGCGTTCGGCGCGGACGTGTCGTCGGCCGAGACGTTCCTGTTCACGACCATCACCACCGCGGTCTTCCTCACGCTGCTCGCCTCCGTCGCCGGCATGATCCTGGCCTGCGCCAACTCCCTCGCCCACGACGTGTTCGCGGCCCGGGTGCAGGAGATGTCGCCGCGCCGCGAGATGACCATGGCGCGACTGTCGGCGGTGGCCGTGGGCATTCCCGCGATCTTCCTGGCCACCCAGGTCCAGCACCGCAGCCTGCAATGGCTGGTCACGCTGTCCTTCTGCCTGGGCGCCTCGGCCATCGCACCCGCCCTGGTCTACAGCCTGTTCTGGCGCCGCTTCACACGAGCGGGCCTGCTCAGCACGCTCATCGGCGGCTCCCTCGCGGTACTGCTGCTGATGCCGGGCACCAACCTGGTGTCCGGCTCGCCCGTCTCGGCCTTTCCCGAAGCCGACTTCAACTGGTTCCCGTTCACCACCACGGGCCTGCTCTCCATCCCCCTCGGCTTCGCCTGCGGCTGGCTCGGCACGATGGCCTCCGGCCGCCGCAAGTCGGAGGAACAACGCCACCAGTACGAGGCGGTGGAGGGCTGGATCCTGGCGGGCGCGGCCCGCAGGGACCACTGACGCGAACGGCACGGCGGCCGGTGACGGCTTGCCGTGCCGCCGGGCGGGCTGACCGGGTGCGGGGGACGACGGGTCAGGCCAGGCCCGCCGACGGCTGGGGCCGGCCGGCGGCCAGGCCGACCGGGACAGGGCTCGGCCAGGCGCCCCTCCGCGGCGCGGCTCGACCACAGTGCGGGCGCGCCCTGCGCCGACGCCCGGAACGGCAGCCGGGGCCCGCCACGGGAGGACACGAACGGCCGAGCCCGCCACCGGGCGGGGGACGCTGGGCGTAGAGACGCCGGGCATCGACCGGCGCACGCACGCACAGCCGGCAAGAGCCACACGACCGTGGCCACCACGCCAGGCGCGGACCCACCGGGCGTGCGTGCGCCCGCGCACTCGCATTCGCACAGCCGCTCGGAGACGCACGGCCGGGACCCGCCACCCATGGACGCACCCGGCAGGCCGGCGCCCCCGCCAACGCACCCGGCAGGCCGGCGTCCCCGCCCGGCCGAGACGGCGTCCGTCTCGTCATCCACCCCGGGCAGCACCCGCCGACGCGATGTCACTCCGCCGCCACCCGCCCCGCCCAGTCCGTCAGGCCGGCGTGGACGCGGTCGATGTGGGCCCGGGCCTCGTCCCAGCGCTCGGCGTGGTCGCGCAGGAGCCGGGCCGTCTCCGCCTCCACCGCCTCGGCGTGTCCGCGGGCCCGGGCGACCAGCTCCGCCGCCTGGGCGTGGGCCTCTTCCTCCAGGTCGCGGGCCAAGTCCTCCGCATCGGCGAAGGCCTGCTCGGCGTCGGACAGCACTTCCTCGGCACGCGTGCGCGCCTTCGTGTGGCTCGCCTCCAGGACCGCCGCCCGGCCGGCCTCTTCCCGTTCGGTCTCCGCCCACCGCTCGGCGCGTTCCTTGTCCTGCTCGGCCAGCATCCCGGAGGTCCGCTGCCTCATCTCCCGCAACGCGGCCACGGCCTCGCCCCGCTGTTCCCGCGCCTCACGCCGGGCCACGTCCAGGATCTCGTCGGCCTCGACGCGGGCCGCCAGCAGCCGCTGCCGGGCACGTTCATCGGCGTCGGCGCGCACGGCGTCGGCGTGCGCCTGCGCGGCCTCACGCAGGCCGGTCGCGGACGCCCGCGCCCCGTCCACGCACTGCCGCGCCTCCCACCGCGCCCCTTCCCTCACGGCCGCGGCCTCCTGCTCGCCGAGTTCGAAGAGCCGCCGCGCCCGCTCCCCGAGCGTCTCGTAGGTCTGGGGGGCCAGCCGCGCCACGGCCTCGCGGAGCAGCGCCAGTTCCTCGCCCATCCGCCGGGCGAGCACCGTCAGCCGGGCAGCTCTCTCCCAGGCCGCGTCCCGGTCAGCGGAGAGGGCTTCGGCGTACGCGTCGACCTGCTCGGGACGGTAGCCGCGCCCCCGCACGGCCGTGAAGCCGTGCGGTGACACCGTCGCGCTGCTCATCCGGACCCCTCTCCACCACACCGACGTGAAGTCACGCCAAAAATGGGATGATTCAGCTCACATTTTGGTGGATCAGACGGAAGTGTTCATAACCCGACACTCCGCTCAGAGGTCACGGGACCACGGCCGGGCCGTACCGCGGTCAGCCCCAGGTGGTGCCCGCGGGCTCCTGGATGGTCGTGTTGATGCGGTTGAACATGTTGGTGACCGAGACGGTGAGGATCAGCGCGGAGAGTCCCTTCTCGTCGAAGTGGTCGGCCACCTCGTCCCACAGCGCGTCCGGCACCGACTCCCCGGAGAGGTCGGAAAGCCGCGTCATCGCCTCCGTCAGCTTCAGCGCGGCGCGCTCGGCGTCCGAGAAGTAGGGCGCGTGCCGCCAGGCGGCGACGGCCGCGATGCGCTCCTCGCTCACGCCGGCCTTGCGGAGGTTGGCGACGTGCCCGTGCGCACAGGCCCCGCAGCCGTTGATCTGGCTGGCGCGCAGCCCGACGATCTCCGCGACGTCCTGCGCCAGGCCGCCCTCCCCGATCGCCTGGAAGAGGGTGCCGATGCCCTTCATCGCGCCGGAAAGGACATACGCCGGGTTCGTCATCCGTGCCTGCATGCTCTCTGCCTCCTGTGTGGGCGTGCGCCACTGTCACTGTCATTGCACTGACGGAGCGACGGCAGAAGGTGTGACAGCCCGGCACGGACTTCTTCTCCGGCCCGGGCACGAAGAAGCCGGGCCCGGTCGTACGAGCGACCGGACCCGGCTCCTTGCGGCACCTCAACGGCGAGGCGTCACAGCAGTCCGTCCCACATCTGCTCCAGCAGCACCGACCACCAGCTCTCCGGCGACCCGAGCGCCGCCGGGTCGAGCGCGGCCAACTGGGCCTGGAAATCGACGGTCCAGCGGCCCGCCTGCTCCTGGTTCAGCCCGAACCGCAGCCGCCACATCCGCCCGAGCAGCGCCAGGCAGCGCGCGAACTCCGGCAGCCCGGTGTTCACGAACTGCGGCGGTACGGGCGCCCCGCCCGGCCCGGCCTCCACCGGCACGGCGACGATGTTCGCCGTGCCGTACTGCACGCAGATCGCCTTGCCGAAGTCGCTGCCCATCACCAGATAGGAACCCGCGTCCGCTGCGGGCCGCACACCACGCTCGGCCGCCAGCTCCGCCAGCGTCGGAACGGGCCGGCCCGGCTGTGCCTGCGCCCAGAAGAACGGGCCCATGTCCAGGGGCAGTCCGGCCGCCACCAGTGTGTGCGCCACCAACGGCGGCACACCCTGCCGCGACACCGCGGCCTGCTCGAACCGGAACACCCCCGGCCCGAAAGCGGCGCCCAGCTCCTGCCCGATGGCCTCCGGCGGGATCGGCGGCGCCGCCTGCACCGGCGGCAGCGGAGCGCGCACCGGAGCCGGACGCGCCGGACCGTCCGCCACCTGATGCAACTCGCCCTGATGGGCCAGCAGTTGCTGCATGCCCTGCTGCCGGCTCGCGTGGTCCGTCCCGTACGGCGCGATGGACGTGATGCGCGCCTGCGGCCACTGCTCCCGGATCATCCGCGCGCAGTACGCACCGGGCAGTTCACACGACTCCAGCTCGGTGTGCAGCTCCAGCACCTGATCCGGGGGCACGTTCATGGCCCGCAGCTCGTGGAAGATCTGCCACTCCGGGTGCGGCGTGCCCGGCGCCGAACGCCGGATCAGCTGCTGCTCGGAACCGTCCTGCGCGCGGTAGCGCAGCACGGCCTGGTAGCCGGGGCCGACGGTCGGCTGTCGGGTGGGCTGCTGCGGATAGCCGTACGCGGGCGGCTGCCCGGGAACGGGCTGACCGGGCGGCGGCATCGCACCCGGCGGCATCGCGCCGGGCGGCATCGCACCCGGCACCACGCCGTGCGGCACGGGTGCGCCGGGCATGCCCGGGGCGCCCGGCGCGGCGGGAGGTGCGCCGGGGGCCTGCGGAGGCGGAGGCACACCGGGACCGCCCGCCGGGGGCGCGGCCAGCATGGTCTCCGCGTGATGCACCGGGCCCGGCCCGCCGGGCGCGCCGGGAGCGCCGGGCGGGCGCGGCGCACCGGGCGGGCCGGGCGGCTGCGGCGCGCCCGGCGCTCCCGGAGGCCCCGGCGGCCGCGACGCTCCCGGGCCCATCCGGCCGGGATCGGCGAACATCGTCGCGGCATGGTGGACACCGCCCGGGGGCGTGCCACCAGGGGCGCCCGGAGGTTGCGGCGCACCGGGCGGGCCGGGCGGCTGCGGCGCGCCCGGCGCTTCCGGAGGCCCCGGCGGCCGCGAGGGCTGAAACGCACCCGGACCCTGCGAAGCCCCGGCCCCCGCAGAACCACCGGGACCACCGGCACCGGAACCGCCAGGACCGCCAGGCCCCTCGGAACCCGGCCCTCCCGGGCCGCCCAGCCCTTCGGGACCGAGCGCCGACACGAACTGCGTGGGTACGTAACCACCCGCCGGAGTCCCCGGCCCCCCGGGCCCCGACGACGGCGGCGCGCTGCCCGGGCGCGCACCAGGAGCACCCGGAGCGCCCGGCGGGGGCGGTGGGGGCGGCGTCGTCGGACCCGCGGCGCGCCCACGGCCCGGCGGCGGAGCCGCCTTGCTGGTCGCGGCGTCGGCGATGTCCCCGGCGTGGGGCGCGAGCGGCCGCTCCGGCGCACCCGGCGCGGACGGTGACTGCGGCGCACCACCTCCAGGACCGGCGGCCCCGCCGCCCGCCCCCTGCGGATACCCGTACGTCGCCCCACCCGGCCCGGGCGGAGGCGTACTCGACCGCGAACCCCGCGGGCTCTGCGGAGAGCCGTAGGGCTGCCCGCCCGGCACCGGTGGCGTGCCGCCCTGCGGCACCCCACCGGGCGGCGTCCCCGGCACGCCGGGCGCGGTGGCCGGGCCCGAAGGGAAGCCGTAGCCCGGACCACCCACAGCGCCGGACCCGGGGGCATGCGGACCGGAACCAGAGGCGTGCGGATCGTCCACCGCCGGCGTCACCGCCGTCCGCGGAAGCCGGCTGCCGCCGGACATCAGGGCCGTCTTGGCATCGGGCGCGGTCGACGGCGGCGGTGTGTCGTCGGCCTCGCTCAGCGGCGGCGCGAAGACCGTCGCGGGCAGCGGCACGGACCGGTCGTCACCGGCATCGCCGTTGGTGTCCGTACCGGCCCAGGGCGTCGCCCCGGCGGGCACACCCGGCGCGGCCGAAGCACCCGGCCCGGCGACCGAGCCGTCGTCCGCCCCAGGGTCACTCCCCCCGGCGGCCGGCCACGCCGCACCACTGTCCGGCGCGACCGGCGCTCCCTGCGCGGGAGGCGCCGCACCCCCGGCCGAGGCACCGGAAACGGAACCGGAAGCCGCCCCCTCACCAGCAGCACCCGAACTCGCTTCACCGGCAGCCGCCGACGCGGCACCGGCCCCCGCACCACGCCGATCCGGAATCCCCAGCTTGTCCGCCGCATCCTGCAACCACTCCGGCGGAGTCAGCAGGAACGACGTCTGATTCAGATCCACCCGCGCGGCAGGCGCCGGGGCAGCCGGCTCATCCACCCCGTCCGCACGGCCGTACTCCTCCTCGTACCGGCGGATCACCTCACCCACCGGCAGCCCGGGCCACAGCGTCGCCTCACCGCTGTCCCGCGCGATCACCAGCCGCTGCGCACCGCCGTCCGACCGCGGCCCGTCCGACCGGTCCTCGGCCCACACCACGAACCCGAGGCCGAACTCCCGCACCCGCACCTCACGATGCTGGTACGACGGCAGATCCCCGTTGATCCACTCTTCCGCGCGCTCCTGCGCCTGCGCGAAGGTCACCATCGCTGACGTCACTCCCCCACAGCCGAGGACGACACCGCGCCCACCGGCACCACACGCGCGAACCCGCCGTCCACCATCAGATTCGCCACCGTCTCCAACTCCGGCGGATGGCCCGCCAGCCGCGACAGGAACACGTCGAAGTCGTCCCCGCACGGCAGCAACAACCGCTCCACCCGCTCCGCCGGCGGCACCGAGGGATCCACGTCCCGCGCGTCGTCGTACGCGCAGAACCACACCGAACCGATCCGCTCACCCTTCACCTTCACGGCGAGCAATCCGCCCTGGACGAAGGAGATCCCCAGATAGTCCTTGGTCAGATGGTCACGCAGACACTTGTTGACATACACCAGGTCATTGACCGCCGCCTCGTCGCGCACCGTGAAGAACGGCTGGTCCACCAGCAGCCCCAGCTCCGCGTCCAGCGCGGCACCCACCGGCGCACAGCCGCCCGCCGCCTTCAGGAACGACCGGTACGCGCCCGGCAGCCGGTAGCCGAGGTCCTCCTCGACCCCCTGCACCTGCGACTCGGTCACCGCGACACCCGACTTCGGCAGCCCGAAGTGCGCCGGACGCGTCTCCTGCAACGGCCGCGTGCCCCGCTTGGCATGATCGACGCCCGATGTGGCCACGCCCCCGTGATGCCGCAGCAGCGCCTTCACCTCGACCGGAACCAGCTCCAGCCGCCGCGTCCCCACCACGTGGTGCCACGTCCAGCCGTGCGGCGTGGCCACCGCCGGCACCGTGTCCCACAACTCATGCCCGGACGCCGACAGCGCCGTGTTCGCCGACACGTAGTCCGTCAGCCGCAACTCGTCGACGCCGAAGCCCTCCGGCGGCTCCGCGATCTCCGCGGCCGCACGCGCGTAAGCCGAGAAGTCGGGATAACCATGCTCGTCGACCCGTACCCCTCTCGGGTGACGGGCCGCCCGGACCGGATCCGGGAAATGCACGACCTGCCCGGCGTAGGCCGCGTTCGGCGGCGCGGCTTGCTGCCCGAGCCGACCTGTCGTCATGGCGGTTGCCCCCTGCGGCACTCTGTACGACCCGTATCCACCACCTCTGGCGCACTACGGCCCGTATCGACTGTCACGTCATCTGTCTCGACTTCACTGCACGTCACCGCAGGCACCGACCCTCACGGATCCCCCGCCGGTTCACGGCATCGATCTCCGAACGGATCACCGCATCGCCCGCGGTGCCGACAGCCTATGCGGTGCGACGACACCGGTCACCGGCACCGGCCGGCACCCCCTCCGCCTCCGTGACCGGCCGTCACCCCACCGTGACGGCACACCACGCTCCGGGCGTGTCGCAGCGCCCCAGCTTCCGCACCAGCCGCGGAATTTGGCAGTCTGTGACCTCCGGGGGGATGCACGGAGGGGAAGACGATCATGAACGCGACGCAGACGGGGCCACACACCGGCAGGTCCGCCGACCCACGAAACGGCGACCCACGAGCCCGCACCCACGCCACCGGCCCCATGGCCGGCGACCCGCGAGACGGCGCCCCCCGAGCCGGCGACCCCCGCATCGGCTGGAGCTCCGCCGAAGCCGCCCACGCCCCCGTCCTCCGCCACCGCCGCGACGGCATCCTCCCCACCGTCGCCGCCGCACTCTCCGTCCGCGGCGCCACCCTCACCGGCACCGCCGCCCGCGGCGACACACCCCCCGCCCTGCACCCCCTCGTCCAGGACTTCCTGGACACCCTCACCAGCGCCCAGCGCGACCGCTTCACCGGCCGCTGCGCCGAAACCATCCTCATCTCCCGCCACATCGCCGCCGCCGACACCGCCCGCAGCAAACGCGCCGCGCGCAAAGCCATGACCAACGGCGAGGCACGCAAAGCCCTCAAGCAGGCCAAACTCACCGCCCGACGCATCCGCGAGGACGGCGACCCCCTCCACGGCAGCTTCGCCACCCCCTGCCGCGCCTGCACCGCGCTCAGCGCCCACTTCGGCGTGCGCATAGTCGACCCGGCGTCCCGGAACAACTGACGCCCCCCACCCCCACCCCCCGCACCACCCTCGCGCCACCGGACACCCCGGCGCGCCCCTCACGCCACCCCGAAAACCTCGACGAGACGAAGGGCAGATGCACACCGACCGCACCTCCTCCCCCAAGCCCTCAACTCCCTTCGGGCACGGGGGATCCCCATCCCGCTTCGCCGCGCCCGTCGACGCCGCCCTGCGCGCCGCCGGCTGGCAACCCGGACGCTGGGACATCAAACAAGCCGAGATCTGGGCCGACGCCCTGCGCGACCACGCCTCCCCCGCCGGCCACCGCCACACCGTCTTCCCCGCCGCCGTCGAAGCCTGGGCAGAATTCGGCGGACTCCACATCACCCCCACCGGCCCCGGCCGCCAGGTCGCCCCCGCCACCCTCCACCTCGACCCGCTGCACGGCCTCCACATGGCCCGCACCCTCGGCGACCTCGGCCGCGCCCTCGGCACCGACGTCTGCCCCCTCGGCGCCGAAACCGACAGCCAGGCCCTCCTCGCCATCGACACCGACGGCCGCGTCTACACCCTCGACCACACCGGCGACTGGTACCTCGGCCCCGACATCGACCAGGCCCTCGCCACCCTCATCACCGGCACCGACCCCGTACGCCTCACCACGGGCTGACCACGCGACCCGCCCCGAACGGGCTACGACGCCGGAATCACCGCCGACACCCGAAATCCCCCCGCATCCGTCGGCCCGGACACGAACACCCCACCCAGCGCCGACACCCGCTCCTTCATCCCCACCAGCCCGTTCCCCCCGGACGGCAACCGCGCCGACGACGCCGCCTCCTCAGGCGGCTCGTTCTCCACCTGCATCGCGACCTCCGACACCCGATGCGCCAACCGCACATACGTCTTCGCCCCGGCCGCGTGCTTGTGGACGTTCGTCAACGCCTCCTGCACCACCCGATACGCCGTCTGCTCCACCACAGGCGCGTACGACCGGACATCCCCCTCCACCGAGAACGCCACCACCATTCCCGCGGCAGCCGACTGCCCCACCAACTCCTCGATCTCCGCCAGCGACGGCCCCTCGTCATCCGCCGCCCGCGTAGCCGCCGCGGCCGCGGCCACCCCCACCGCCACCAACGGCACCGCCGCCGCACGCTCACGCCGCACATCGTCCCCACCGCTGCGCAGCACCCCGAGCATCTCCCGCAACTCCGTCAGCGCCTGCCGCCCCATGTCCCCCACCAGCGCGGCATTCCTGACCGCCTTCTCCGGATCCTTCCGCGCCACCGCCTGCAACGCCGCGGCGTGCACCACCATCAGACTCACCCGATGCGCGACGACATCGTGCATCTCCCGCGCGATCCGCGTCCGCTCCTCGTTCCGGGCCCACTCGGCCCGCTCCTCCGCCCGCTCAGCGAGCAACTGAAGCTCCCGCTCCAGACTGTCCGCCCGCTCCCGCAGGCTCTCCATCAAGCGCCGCCGCGCCCCCACGTACAGACCCAGCAGCACCGGAGGCGCGGTGAATCCCAACGACATCGTGATCGCCGCGAAGGGCACGAACCAGTCCCCTATGTCCAAGTCCCCCCGCGACATGTCCTGCCGCGTCTTCACGAACGTCACGATCATCGTCCCGACCAGCGACATCCCCGCCAGCGAGGCGATGATCCGCCGGGGCAGCTCGGCCGCGGCCAGCGTGTACAGGCCGACGACCCCCATCAGGAAACCCATCTCGGCCGGCGTGATGGCGATCGACACCAGCACGACCGCGATCGGCCACCGCCGCCGCACGAGCAGCACGGAACCGGCCAGCGCCCCGAAGACGACCCCCGCCGCCACCGGGATCCCGGCGTCCTTCGCGAACGGCATCCCCTCCAGCGCGCACTCCAGCGCGGACGCCACCGCCAGGCTCCCGTCGAACACGGCACTACGCCGCCTGGCCCACCACCACGGCCCTCCCCGGGCCGCCACATGGTCTTCCCCCGTCGCGGTCATGCCTCCCAGCCTACGGGCGGCCACCGCCGGTTTTCCGGTGAGTTTCCCGGACTGGCCTACACCACACTGGGTGACCGTTCGGCTGCGAAACCACCCGATATCCCTCGAACTGCTGAATCGCTCACCGTTCGACTCCGGAGCCCGCCATTCCGCCTCGACGGTATGCGTATGACACATGCACCTGGCAAGTACGCGGACTTCGAGGGACTGCGCGAGAAGGCGGTGGAGCTGCGGCGCGCAGGGCTCAGCCGCCGCCAGATCCGCGACCGTCTCCACGTCGACAACAACGACATCCTCAACCGCCTGCTGGAGGGCGAGCCGCCGCCGGCCTGGACGAAGCGCCCGAACGCGAAGGACGACCTGAGAGAGAAGGCGAGGGAGCTTCGGCTCCAGGGCTGGACGTACGACCGGATCCAGGTGGAGCTGGGCTGCTCGAAGAGTTCGATCTCGCTGTGGGTGCGGGACTTGCCGAAGCCCGAGCGCAAGCGCTCAACCGAGGAAGCGTCGGCAATCGCGAGGCGAGGCTGGGACGTCACACTGCGACGGCGCGAGGAGGAACGACAGCACACGAAGGCGGTCGCCCAGCAAGCGGTCGGCGACCTGACCGACCGGGAAGTGTTCCTGGCAGGAGTGGTCCTCTACTGGGCAGAGGGCGCCAAGGACAAGTCGTACAGCCGCCGCGAGAGGCTGCATTTCATCAACAGCGACCCGAACGTCATCAGCTTCTTTCTACGCTGGCTGGACGCACTTGGCGTGGAACGCGAGCGCCTGCGCTTTCGAGTGAGCATCCACGAGTCGGCCAATGTGCAGGAGGCCGAAGAGTTCTGGGCTGGACTTGCCGGCGTGGCACCCGCCTCGTTCCAGAAGGCCACCCTCAAGAAGCACAACCCGAAGACAAGCCGCAAGAACACCTCGGAGGCATACCGCGGCTGCCTGATCATCTATGTACTCAAGAGCGCCGACCTGTACCGTCGCATGGAAGGCGCCTGGTACGGCATAGTAGGAGGCGCCGCTCGACGACCTGACTGAATGTCCGGTTTAATCGAGTTTATTCCCCCGTGGTGTAATTGGTAAGCACTGTGGCTTTTGGTGCCATCTGTCCGGGTTCGAGTCCTGGCGGGGGAGCACACGCTCACCTTCGGGCCCTGATCGGCGACAGCCAAGTCAGGGCCCGCTCTCGTGCCCCCCACAAACCCCCCCCGGTATCCTGCGGATGTCACCCCACCCCATCCACAGCCGAAGGGCATCCCGTGAGCGCCAACCGCCCGGCAGCCGTCGTCGTTCTCGCAGCGGGTGAGGGCACCCGTATGAAGTCGGCCACACCCAAGGTCCTGCACGAGCTCTGCGGCCGCAGTCTCGTCGGGCACGTGCTCGCCGCAGCGGGCGAGCTGCAGCCCGAGAACCTGGTCGTCGTGGTCGGCCACGCCCGCGAGAAGGTCACCGCGCATCTCGGTGAGATCGCGCCCGACGTGCGCACCGCCGTACAGGCGGAGCAGAACGGCACGGGGCACGCCGTGCGGATGGGCCTGGAGGAGCTGGGCGGGTCCGTCGACGGGACGGTCGTGGTCGTGTGCGGGGACACTCCCCTGTTGACCGGCGCCACGCTGCGGGCCCTCGCCGGGACGCATTCCGCCGACGGCAACGCGGTCACCGTGCTGACCGCCGAGGTGCCGGACGCGACGGGCTACGGGCGGATCGTGCGGGACGACGCCACGGGTGCCGTCACCGCCATCGTGGAGCACAAGGACGCCTCCGAGGCGCAGCGGTCGATCCGTGAGATCAATTCGGGTGTGTTCGCCTTCGACGGCCAGTTGCTCGCCGACGCGCTGAAGAAGGTGCGGACGGACAACAGCCAGGGTGAGGAGTATCTGACCGATGTGCTCGGGATCCTGCGTGAGGCGGGGCACCGGGTGGGGGCGTCGGTGGCCGGCGACCACCGTGAGATCGCCGGGATCAACAACCGTGTGCAGCTGTCGGAGGCCCGTCGGATCCTGAACGACCGGTTGCTGACGGAGGCGATGCTCGCGGGTGTGACGGTCATCGATCCCGCGACGACCTTCGTCGACGTGACCGTCACGTTCGAGCAGGACGCCGTCGTTCACCCGGGCACCCAGCTGCTCGGTGTGACGCATCTGGCGGAGGGCGCGGAGGTCGGGCCCAACTGCCGGCTGACCGACACGCGCGTGGGTGCGGGTGCGCGGGTCGACAACACGGTGGCCACGGGTGCCGAGGTCGGCCCGGAGGCGACGGTGGGTCCGTACGCGTATCTGCGTCCGGGGACGCGGCTGGGTGCGAAGGGCAAGATCGGGACGTACGTCGAGACGAAGAACGCGTCGATCGGGGACGGGACGAAGGTGCCGCACCTTTCCTATGTGGGTGATGCGACCATCGGGGAGCAGACCAACATCGGCGCCGCGAGCGTGTTCGTGAACTACGACGGGCAGGAGAAGCACCACACGACCATCGGTTCGCACTGCCGGACGGGCTCGGACAACATGTTTGTGGCGCCTGTCACGGTGGGGGACGGCGCGTACACCGCCGCCGGGTCCGTGATCACGAAGGATGTGCCGCCCGGTTCGCTGGCCGTGGCCCGTGGTCAGCAGCGGAATATCGAGGGTTGGGTGGCTCGCAAGCGTCCGGGGAGCGCGGCCGCGAGGGCGGCTGAGGCGGCTTCCCGGGAGTCGGCCGGTGAGGGCTGACCGGAAACCGATGCCTCAAACACGGCGTACGGTGATAAGTGCACACCCGCACCCCCACCAGCTGAGACGGCCTCCGGCAAGCCGGCTGCGAGGTCTCTCGACACCCAGCTGCGAAACCTCTGAGGAGACAGTGCTGTGACCGGGATCAAGACGACCGGCGAGAAGAAGTTGATGTTCTTCTCCGGCCGCGCCCACCCCGAGCTTGCGGAGGAGGTCGCCCAACAGCTGGGAGTCGGGGTTGTCCCGACGAAGGCCTTCGACTTCGCGAACGGTGAGATCTATGTGCGGTATCAGGAGTCGGCGCGTGGTGCCGACTGTTTCCTGATCCAGAGCCACACGGCTCCGATCAACAAGTGGATCATGGAGCAGTTGATCATGATCGACGCGCTGAAGCGTGCGTCGGCCCGCTCCATCACGGTCATCGTGCCGTTCTACGGTTACGCGCGGCAGGACAAGAAGCACCGTGGGCGTGAACCGATTTCGGCGCGTCTGATCGCGGACATGATGAAGACCGCGGGTGCGCACCGGATCCTGACGGTGGATCTGCACACGGACCAGATCCAGGGCTTCTTCGACGGTCCGGTGGACCACCTGTTCGCGCTGCCGCTGCTGGCGGACTATGTGGGCCGGAAGGTGGACCGGGCGAAGCTGACGGTCGTGTCGCCGGACGCGGGCCGGGTCCGGGTGGCGGACCGTTGGTGTGACCGGCTGGGTGCGCCGCTGGCGATCGTGCACAAGCGCCGGGACAAGGATGTGGCGAACCAGGTCACCGTCCACGAGGTCGTGGGTGAGGTGAAGGGCCGTGTGTGTGTCCTGGTGGACGACATGATCGACACGGGTGGGACGATCTGCGCCGCGGCGGACGCGCTGTTCGCTCACGGCGCGGAGGACGTGATCGTGACGGCGACGCATGGTGTGCTGTCGGGCCCGGCGAGCGATCGTCTGAAGAACTCGCGGGTGAGTGAGTTCGTGTTCACGAACACGCTGCCGACGCCGGGTGAGCTGAGCGCGGATCTGGACAAGATCTCGGTGCTGTCCATCGCGCCGACGATCGCGAACGCGGTGCGTGAGGTGTTCGAGGACGGTTCGGTGACGAGCCTGTTCGACGATCAGTAAGAGTCGCTGGTCGGGTCTGTGTAGATCGTTTTGGGTGCGGCCTTCCCCTCCGAGTAGACTGCTGAAGTTGCTCGGCGAGGGAGGCCGTTTCCGTTTCGGGACGCGGCTGTCCGTTATCGACGCGCTCTTCGTAGCAGGCCGTTCGTGGCCGGGTGACCTCCCCCAAGCTCGAAAGAGCAGGGGGTACCCCCACCCGTTTCTGACTTCGAGGAGTGACTATGTCCGAGGTGAAGATCTCCGCCGCGACGCGCACCGAGTTCGGCAAGGGTGCCGCGCGCCGTATCCGTCGTGAAGACAAGGTTCCGGGTGTCCTGTACGGGCACGGTTCGGACCCGGTGCACCTGACGCTGCCGGGTCACGACCTGCTGATGGCGCTGCGTACGCCGAACGTGCTGATCGCGCTGGACATCGACGGCACGAGCAACGAGCTGGCGATTCCGAAGTCCGTGCAGCGTGACCCGCTGAAGGGCTTCCTGGAGCACGTCGACCTGCAGCTGGTGAAGCGTGGCGAGCAGGTGAACGTCGACATCTACGTCCACACCGAGGGTGAGCTGGCCCCGGGTGGCAACCTGCTGGAGCACGTGCTGAACGCGCTTCCGGTCGTGGCCGAGGCCACGCACATCCCGGAGTCCGTGACCGTCTCCGTCCAGGGTCTGACGGCCGGTGACTCCATCCTTGCCAAGGACATCCCGCTGCCGAAGGGCACGACGCTGGCCGTCGAGGAGGACACCGTCGTCCTTCAGGTCCTGGCCGCCCAGGCCGAGGAGTCCTCGGAGGGTGAGGAAGAGGGCGGAGAGGCCGCCGAGGCCTGATCCTCCGCTTCGTCGTTTCGTCGGCCGCTGTTCCCGTGCGGGGCAGCGGCCGACGCGTATGAAGGAGACATGGACGTGACGACCGATGCCGCCGCTCCCTGGCTGATCGTGGGACTGGGCAATCCGGGGCCGGAGTACGCGGGGAACCGGCACAACGTGGGTTTCATGGTGGCCGATCTGCTGGCGGACCGGGTCGGGGGGAGGTTCAAGCGGGCCGGGCGGGCGCAGGCGCAGGTCGTGGAGGGCCGGATCGGGCCTCCGGGGCCTGGGGGCACCTCCCAGGCCCTTAAGGCACTGGGGGAGAACCGGCGGGTGGTTCTGGCGAAGCCGATGTCGTACATGAATCTGTCGGGCGGGCCGGTGAACGCGCTGCGGGAGTTCTACAAGGTCCCGGTGGGCCATGTGGTGGCGGTGCATGACGAGCTGGACATCGGCTACGGGGCGTTGCGGCTGAAGCTGGGTGGCGGGGACAACGGGCACAACGGTCTGAAGTCGATGACGAAGGCGTTCGGTGCGGAGTATCACCGGGTGCGGTTCGGGATCGGGCGGCCGCCTGGGCGGATGCCGGTGGCGGATTTCGTGCTGAAGGATTTCTCGTCGGCGGAGCGCAAGGAGCTGGACTACTTCGTGGACCGGGCGGCGGACGCGGTGGAGGCGTTGGTCATCGAGGGGCTGGAGCGGGCGCAAAGCACGTACAACTCCTGACGTGTCGCCCACTGAGGTTGACGTGCCGTTCAGGCATGGCCAATGATCCCGGCCATGCCTGCCCATGCCGCTTCTTCCCGTCGGGCCTCGGCCGTTGTGCTGCGGTTCGGGCGGTTCGCCGCGATGGGGGCGGTCGCGGTGCTGCTCCTGATCGCGGGCGTGTGGGCCTCGTGGGGTACGGCGCAGCATGTGATGCTGACGAAGGGCCGGGAGCGGGGCACGGTCGAGGTGACGCGGTGTGGGCCGAAGACGTGTTCGGGCCGGTACACGCCGCTGTCGGAGGGTTCGCTTCCGCGGTCGCGGGTGGTGCTGGAGAAGTCGGTCGCGGTGGAGCAGGGCGGGGCCTACACGGTGGTGATGAAGCCCGGCGGTGACGAGGCGGTGCGTTCGGGCCCGGCGGGGGTCCTGTACGCGTGGGTTCCGCTGGGTGGTGCGCTGCTGCTGGCGTCGGTGGTGGTGGCGGGTGGTCTGCTGCGGACGCGGGCGGCGTGGGTGTTGGCGTTGTCGGGGGTGGCGTTGCTGACGGCCGCGTTCGTGACCGTCTGAGGGGTCGGGGCGTTCTCTCCTTCTGTGGAGGGGTCGAGGCGTTGTGTGTTCGTGATTGACGTGTTGCCTGGTGAGGCTGGAAGCTGAGCCGCCCCCTCCACATCTTCCCGTCACTTCTCGAAGATGGACTATCTCTCGATGCGCACTCTCTCGTGTTCGGGCGCTGTCTGCGCCGCCGCTTCCGCGGTTCTCCTGCTCGCTCCGGCCGCCGAGGCCACTCCGCCCGGTGACAACGGCACGGTGAAGATCCATGACGCCTCGACGGGTGAGGAGCTGCGCCGTAACGAGCCGCATGTGTGCACCTTCTACCTGGACGCCTTCGGTTTCGACGGCGGGCAGGAGGTGGACTGGCACATCGACGCCATCCCTCCGAGTGAGAACAAGGGGGAGACGGTGAAGTCGGGTGCGCTGACGCTGGACGCCCAGGGTCACGGTCGCAGTGCGGACCTGTCGCTGCCCGACGGGCACTACAAGCTGTTCTGGACCTTCGAGGGGGAGAAGGGATCCGCCAAGCACAAGGTGTTCTGGACGGACTGTGAGGACGAGCAGGAGCCGGGTGGCGCAACGCCGTCCGGGTCGGCGTCCGGGTCGCCGTCGACGGGGGCGTCGCAGGCCCCGTCGGGCGAGCCGGGCGCGTCGGGTGAGCCGGGTGTGTCGGCGTCCCCGAGTGCGTCGGCCGGTGGTGGTGTGCCGGTGTCCTCGTCGCCGTCGCCGCAGGGCGGTACGGACGGTGACCTGGCCGAGACGGGGAGCGGGGCGCCGGTGGGTCTGCTGTCGGGTGTGGCGGCGGTGCTGCTGGCGGCCGGCGGGTTCCTGGTGGTGCGGCGGCGCGGGTTCGGCCGCGGCTGACGTGGAACGGCCGTGCCCCCGAGCTCTGTACGGGCTCGGGGGCACGGTGGTGTCCGGGGTGGTTCAGCCGGTGTTGCGCAGGCCGGCTGCCACGCCGTTGACGGTGAGCAGGAGGGCGCGGGCGAGGAGCGGGTCGGCCTGTTCGGCGGCGGCTGCCGCGTCGCGCTGGCGCTTGAGCAGGGCGACCTGGAGGTAGGAGATGGGGTCGAGGTAGGCGTCGCGGATGGCGAAGGTCTGCTTCAGGACGGGTTCGGCGTCGAGGAGTTCGTTCTCACCGGTGACGCGCAGGACTTCGCGGACGGTGAGTTCGTGTTCGGCCTTGATGGTGTCGAAGACGTGCTTGAGCTCGTCGGGGACGAGGGTGTCGACGTAGTGCTGGGCGATCCGCAGGTCGGTCTTGGCCAGGGTCATCTCGACGTTGGAGATGAAGTTGCGGAAGAAGTGCCACTGCTGGTGCATCTCGTCGAGGACGGTGTCGAGGCCGGCTTCGCGCAGGGCCTTGAGGCCGGAGCCGACGCCGAACCAGCCGGGGACGATCTGGCGGGACTGGGTCCAGCCGAACACCCAGGGGATGGCGCGCAGTCCGTCGAGCGAGACGCCGGAGCCGGGGCGGCGGGAGGGCCGGGAGCCCAGGTGCAGGTCGGCGAGCTGGTCCACCGGTGTCGACGCGAGGAAGTACGTCGGCAGGTCGGGGTCCTCGACGAGCTTGCGGTAGGCGCTGTGGGCGGCGTCGGAGACGACGTCCATGGCGGCGTCCCAGCGGGCGAGGGCCTCGTCCGACTGGCGTGGGGCGGTGTGCAGGGCGGAGGCCTGCAGGGTGGCCGCGACGGTCAGTTCGAGGTTCTCGCGGGCGAGGGCCGGGATGAGGTACTTGTCGGAGATGACCTCGCCCTGCTCGGTGACCTTGATCTCGCCTTCGAGGGTGCCCCAGGGCTGGGCGAGGATGGCGTCGTGGGTGGGGCCGCCGCCGCGGCCGACGGTGCCGCCCCGGCCGTGGAAGAGGCGCAGGCGTACGCCGTAGCGGTGGGCGACGTCGCGCAGGCGGCGCTGGGCGCGGTGGATCTCCCACTGGCTGGTGGTGATGCCGCCGAACTTGGAGGAGTCGGAGTAGCCGAGCATGACCTCCTGGACGTCGCCCCGCAGCGCGACCAGGCGCCGGTAGGACGGGTCGGAGAGCATGTCCTCCAGGATGGTGTCGGCTGCCTTGAGCTCGTCGGTGGTCTCCAGCAGCGGCACGATGCCGATCCTGGCCCAGCCGGCGTGCAGGTCGATCAGTCCCGCCTCGCGGGCGAGGACGGCGGCGGCGAAGACGTCGTCGGCGCCCTGGCACATGGAGATGATGTAGGACTCGATGACCTCGGGTCCGAAGACCTCCAGGGCCTTCTTCACGGTCTGGAAGACCCCGAGGGTCTTCTCGCCGGGCGCGTCGACGGGGGCCGGGGTGGGGGCGAGGGGCCTTCTGGACCTGAGCTCCTTGGCGAGGAGCTTGGCGCGGTAGTCGCGGGGCATGTCGGCGTAGCGCCAGGATTCCTCGCCGAGCCGGTCGAAGAGCTGGCCGAGGGCGTGGTGGTGGGCGTCGGCGTGTTCGCGGACGTCCATGGTGGCGAGCTGGAGGCCGAAGGCGGCGAGGGTGCGGATGGTGCGGGCGAGGCGGCCGTCGGCGAAGAGGCCGCCGCGGTGCTCGCGCAGGGAGTTCTGGATGATCCGCAGGTCGGCGATGAGTTCGCCGGTGCCGAGGTAGTCGCGGCCGGCCACGTGGGCGGTGCCCTTGGCGAGGCGCTTCTTGGTGTTCTCCAGCTTCTGCCGGATGCAGGTGGCCTTGAGCCGGTAGGGCTCTTCGGCGTTGAGGCGCTTGTAGCGGGGGCTGATCTCGGGGAGGTTCTCCAGGTCGGCCTGGAGGGAGGTCAGCAGTTCCTCGGTGGCGCCGGCGTAGCGGATGGAGTTCGACAGGAAGCCGCGGAGTTCGTCGATCGTCTCCAGGGCGTCGTTGATGCCGTGCTCGTGCTGGAGGATGAGGACGTCCCAGGTGACCTGGGGGGTGACGTTGGGGTTGCCGTCGCGGTCGCCGCCGATCCAGGTGCCGAAGGTGAGGGGGCGGGTGTCGTCGGGGAGCTTGACCCCGGCCCGTTCCAGTTCGGCGGTGAGGTCCTCCAGGACGTCGCCGACGGCGCCGGCGTGCAGTTCGTCCAGGTAGTAGATGGCGTTGCGGGCCTCGTCGGCGGGCTCGGGGCGCACGACGCGCAGTTCGTCGGTCTGCCAGACGAGGTCGATGTTCTCGGCCAGCCGGATGTCGAGGCGGCGCCGGTCGGAACCGATGACCGGGGTCTCCAGGAGCGCGGCGATGCGCCGGAGCTTGTTCAGCACGGACCGGCGTGCGGCCTCGGTGGGGTGGGCCGTGAACACGGGGCGCACGTTGAGGTTGCGGACCGTCTCGCGCAGGTGCTCGGGGTCGGCGTCCTTGAGCCGGTCGGCCGTACGGGCGAGGAGTCCGCCTTCGTCGGCGCGGCGGGCGCGCAGCTCGCGGCCGCGGTGGACCTGCTCGGTGACGTTGGCCAGGTGGAAGTAGGTGGAGAAGGCGCGGACCAGCTTGGCCGCGGTGTCGAGTTCGGTGCCGCGCAGCAGCTCGGCGGCGGCCTCGCCGTCCTCTCGGGTGAGGCGGCGGACCTTCTCGACGAGTTCCAGCAGCTCAGGGCCTTCTTGGCGGACGAGGGTCTCGCCGAGGAGGTCGCCCAGCCGGCGGATGTCGGCACGCAGCTCGCTGCTCGTCGTGGTGGTCTGGTCGTCGGCACTGCTCACAGGTGCGGCTCCTTGCAGTAATCAGGAGGTGCGTCGCGAAGCGACTCCCTGAAAGGGCGGTGGTGGGCGACGGGTGGGATCGTCTGGGAGGGGAACCCGGACGGTGTCTCGCGCGGCGGGGCGCCGCTTACGGTCCGGTCGTCCGGGAAGAAATTCAGAGCGGACCGCGCTGTCCGACCGACTCCAGGATAGGTGTCGGCCGGACGCGCAGGGGCGGGGGCTCTTGCCGCCGGGCGACGCACTGCCATACTTACGATGCCGTAGGTTACGGAACCGTAGGAAGCGCGGTCTCCGGTGACCCGGCGACTCCTTCTCCATCCACATACCCCCCAGGGGACGCGTATGACCAGTAGTTCCGATGTGATCGAGGACGCCGCGAAGGCACCCGGTCAGCACACCGACGCCGCCACGGGCTCCGCGACGCTGGGCGGCGAGAAGAAGCGGTCCGTCGAGCAGATCGCCCTCCTCCTCTTCATCACCGTTCCGTTCCTCGCGCTGCTGGCGGCCGTGCCGCTGGCGTGGGGCTGGGGGGTGAGCTGGCTGGACCTCGGCCTGATGGTCTTCTTCTACTACCTGGGATGCCACGGCATCACGATCGGCTTTCACCGGCACTTCACGCATGGTTCCTTCAAGGCCAAGCGGCCGCTGAAGATCGCGCTGGCGATCGCGGGGTCCATGGCGGTCGAGGGGCCACTGGTGCGCTGGGTGGCCGATCACCGCAAGCATCACAAGTTCTCCGACGCGGAGGGCGACCCGCACTCGCCGTGGCGGTTCGGTGAGACGCTGCCGGCCCTGATGAAGGGCCTGTGGTGGGCGCACATCGGATGGCTGTTCGACGAGGAGCAGACGTCGCAGGAGAAGTACGCCCCGGACCTGGTCAAGGACAAGACGCTCCGCACCATCTCCCGCCAGTTCGTCCTGTGGACGGTGGTCTCGCTGGCGCTGCCGCCGCTGATCGGCGGTCTGGTGACGATGTCCTGGTGGGGCGCGTTCACCGCGTTCTTCTGGGGTTCGCTCGTCCGGGTGGCCCTGCTGCACCACGTGACCTGGTCGATCAACTCGATCTGCCACGCGGTCGGCAAGCGCCCCTTCAAGTCGCGTGACCGCTCGGGCAACGTGTGGTGGCTGGCGGTGCTGTCCTGCGGTGAGTCCTGGCACAACCTGCACCACGCCGACCCGACCTCGGCGCGGCACGGGGTGATGCGCGGCCAGCTGGATTCGTCCGCCCGGCTGATCCGCTGGTTCGAGATGGCGGGCTGGGCGTACGACGTGCGCTGGCCGTCACGCTCCCGTATCGATTCGCGCCGTAACACCGGGGAAGGCGGCTCCCAGAGGGGGAAGGAACCCGCCGAGGCGGCATGATGGTCGCTGTGGCGACCGACTCGAGCAGCACTCCCAGCAATGACAAGCCGCGGCGAGCGCGTCGCACCCGGATGACCGGTGCCGAGCGCCGCCAGCAGCTGCTGGAGATCGGCCGCACGCTCTTCGCGGCGAAGGGGTTCGAGGGCACGTCGGTGGAGGAGATCGCGGCGAAGGCCGGGGTCTCCAAACCCGTGGTCTACGAGCACTTCGGCGGCAAGGAAGGGCTGTACGCGGTCGTGGTCGACCGCGAGATGCGGCGCCTGCTGGACATGGTGACCAGCTCGCTCACCGCCGGTCACCCCCGCGAACTGTGCGAACAGGCGGCGTTCGCCCTGCTGGACTACATCGAGGAGTACACGGACGGGTTCCGCATCCTGGTCCGTGACTCCCCCATCCCGCAGTCGACGGGCTCCTTCGCCTCGCTGATCTCGGACATCGCCACGCAGGTGGAGGACATCCTCGGCCGCGAGTTCAAGAGCCGCGGCTTCGATCCCAAGCTGGCCCCGCTGTACGCCCAGGCCCTGGTCGGGATGGTGGCCCTGACCGGCCAGTGGTGGCTGGACGTGCGCAGGCCGAAGAAGGCCGAGGTGGCCGCACATCTGGTGAACCTGGCGTGGCACGGCCTGGACGGCATAGAGGCCAAGCCGCACTTGATAGGCCGCCGCAAGGCCTAGCGGGGTTCGGGGCTCTCGGTCATGCCGAGGACGTCGACGCGGTACGCCCGCTCCCGCTCCCGGGCGGGGCGGCGAGCCGGACACGGTCGAGGGCGGTGATCACCGGCTCTCCTTCCGGGCGACGGCGAACACGCGGCGGAACGGGAAGGGTGTGCCGTGCGGCCCGGCCGGATAGGCCTGGCGCAGGGCCGCCCGGTACTCGGCGACGAAGGCCTCCCGCTCCTCGGGATCGTCGGCGAGCGCGGTCAGCACGGGCCGCAGCCCGGTCCCCTTCACCCAGTCGAGCACCGGGTCCTCGCCCTGGAGCAGGTGGATGTACGTCGTCTCCCACACGTCGGCCGTGCAGCCGAGGGACGTCAGCCGCTCGTGGTAGGCCTCGGGGGCGAGGACGGCGTCGGCGTGGCGCAGGGTGCCGTCGAGCCGGGCGCGCCGGCGCGGGGAGGCGGCGAGTTCGCGCATGAGCCGGTGGCTGGGGGCGTCGAAGTTGCCCGGCACCTGGAAGGCGAGGGTCCCGCCGGGTTTCAGTCCGGCCACCCAGTCGGCGAACCGCTCGGCATGCCCCGGCACCCACTGGAGGGTGGCGTTGGCGACGATCAGATCGTGCGGCTCGTCCGGCGTCCATGTCCGTACGTCGGCGTGGCCGAAGTCGAGGCGCCCGCCGCCCGGGGTGGGCCCTTCGTGATCGACGTGGGCCTTGTCGAGCATCTCGGGTGAGTTGTCGTAGCCGGTGATCCGGGCGGTGGGCCAGCGGGCGGCGAGCAGCGCGGTGACGTTGCCGGGGCCGCAACCGAGGTCGGCGATGCGGGGACGGTCGGCGGGCGGGTCGGGGACGCGTGCGAGGAGGTCGCCGAAGGGGCGGGCGCGGTGGCCGGCGTGACGGAGGTACTGGTCGGGGTCCCAGGTGGGGGCGGCTGCGGGCATGGGTCCTCCTGGTGTCCTGGTGGTGACCGTACGGGACGTGCACCCAGCGTGATCGCGAAGATATCTCGATGTCAAGAAACTGGACGTCAAGAGACTCTACGTCGACACAACCACTACACTGATCGTCATGGAGGACGAGGTCGATCGGCTGGTCGCAGCGTGGCGCCGGGAGCGCCCGGACCTCGACGTGGAACCGCTCGAGGTGCTCAGCCGCGTCAGCAGACTGGCCCGGCACCTGGACCGGGCGCGACGGCTGGCGTTCTCGGAGCACGGCCTGGAGCCGTGGGAGTTCGACGTGCTGACGGCCCTGCGCCGCGCCGGCACGCCGTACCAGCTGTCGCCGGGGCAGCTCCTCACGCAGACCCTGGTCACCTCGGGCACGATGACGAACCGCATCGACCGCCTGGCGAAGAAGGATCTGGTGGAACGGCTCCCCGACCCCAGCGACCGCCGGGGCGTCCTGGTCCGGCTGACGGACGAGGGCCGGGACCGCGCGGACCAGGCCCTGGCGGGCCTGCTGGACCAGGAGCGCGCGATCCTCGCCGAGCTCTCCCGGGCCCAGCGCGGCGAACTGGCGGGGCTGCTACGCCAGCTGACCGCCCCGTTCGACAACATCCCCGGTTAGGTCGGCGGGTCCGACCCCGGCCCGCCGGGCCAGGGCGACGGCGGCGAGCGTGGAATGCACGCCGAGTTTGCCCAGGACGTTCTGCATGTGCGTCCGCACGGTGTGCGGCGACAGATACAGGCGCTCGGCGACGGCCTTGCGCCCCAGCCCCGCGACCATGCACCGCAGCACCTCCCGCTCACGCGGAGTGAGGGACTCGACGAGCCGCTCGCTCTCGGTGCGGTGCTTGCGGGCGGCGGTGAGCTCCCGCAGCACACCGGTCAGCAGGGCGGGCGGCAGATGCGTCTCCTCCCGCAGCACGCCCCGGATGACCGTGAGCAGCCGGGACAGCGAGCAGTCCTTGGCGACCCAGCCGGAGGCGCCGGCCTGCAGGGCGAGCGCGGCACGCCGCGGGTCGTCCTTCTCGGCGAGCACCACGATCCGTACGTTCGGCTGCGCGGCACGCACCCCCGTGACGAGGGAGATCCCGTCGACGAGCCCGTCCTCGTTGCCCTCCTGCACGGGTACGGCCGGGCGGGTGCCCGGCACCCTGCCGCCCAGATCGGCGTCCACGAGCAGCACGTCGAACCGCCGCCCCTCGGCGACCGCCCGCTCCAGGCTGCGCAGCGCGGCCGGACCGCTGCCGGCCGCGGAGACGTCGACATCGGGCTCGGCGGCCAGGGCCGCCGCGAGTGACTCGGCGAAGATGCGATGGTCGTCGACGACCAGGACTCGGATACGAACCACGAAACCCCCTTACCCGAGCTCTTGAAGAGCAGGGGATACCCCTACGTCGGAGGAGGACACCGCTCGGGTACGACGCCGGGGTGTCCGATCTGCCACGTCCGACCGTCCGTCCTTGCCGCAGCAGCCTGTTCGGGTCGCCGCAGCCGCACGGCCGCCGCCGTGCAGTAACCGCTACCCCCACCCCGGGCGTCGTACCCGGCTGTCTCGCCCCCTGATCGGCACCGGCCCCCACCGGTGCTGTTCATCAGGGTACGGGCGGGGGCCCGGAGCGGAAGGTTATTTGCAGAACTGACTGTCCGGCGCGTTTATGGTGTGCCGCATGTTCCGTCTTGAGACAGAAGTCGACAAGGCCCGACGTGATCTGCTCCGCACCCGCCTGCGGGACACGAACACAGCCGCCTCTCCGATCCTGCGCGCCCTGCGCGGGACACCGGACGAAAGGGACGCCCCCTTGCATGTGTGGGCTGTGAACGACCGGGACGAGGGCCTCGCCGGCGGCCTGGTCGGCCACACCTGGGCGACATGGCTCCACGTGACCTACCTCTGGGTCGACGAACGCCACCGCGGCAGGGGCCTGGGCGCACGGTTGCTCGCGGAGGCGGAACACATCGCGACATCGTCGCGCGGCTGCCGCTCGGCCCGCCTGGAGACCTGGGACTTCCAGGCACCGCGGTTCTACGAGAAGCAGGGGTACCGGGTGGTGTGCGCGGTGCCGGACTACCCGCCGGGGATCACGGAGTACATGCTGACGAAGCGGCTGCGCCGAACGGCGCGGCCCGCCGGCTGAAGGCAGCGGTCACCCCGCAGACCTCGTGGGCGGGGTCCTGCGGCGCGCGGGGCGAGCTGCCGGACGGTGCCCACATCGTCGACGAGGCGACCGGCGAGGTGACCGTCGTCGAGGCGGTCCAGGCGGTGACGGTCCAGGAGATCCGGTCCGTCGCCGCTGACGACGGCGGGAGCGGTGCCCCGGCCACAGGGGAGGGCGCCGCTCTCGGGGGGTCAGTGCACTCGGCCGGCGCCCGCCGACGGGACCGCTTCGAAGACGCGGGGGGCCGTGAAGCCCGCCGTCGCGAAGGCCTCCGTCACCACCTTGGTGAGGGCGTCCACGTCCTGCTCCTCCGCGAGGACGATCGCCGAGCCGCCGAAGCCGCCGCCCGTCATCCGGGCGCCCAGGGCGCCGGCGGCCAGGGCCGTGTCGACGACCAGGTCGAGTTCGGGGCAGGAGATGCGGAAGTCGTCGCGCAGGGAGGCGTGGCCCTCGATCAGGATCGGGCCGATCGCGCGGGTGTCGCCCGCTTCCAGCAGCGACACGACCCGTTCGACGCGCTCGTTCTCCGTGACGATGTGGCGGACCAGGCGGCGGACCTCCTCCTCGTCGCCCAGGCGGTCCAGGGCCGCGTCCAGCCCGGCGTGCGGGACGTCGCGCAGCGCGTCGACGCCGAGCAGGGCCGCGCCCTTCTCGCAGCCGGCGCGGCGCTTGCCGTACTCGCCCTCGCTGTGGGAGTGCTTGACCTGCGTGTCGACCACGAGCAGGCGCATGCCCTCGGCCGCCAGGTCGAAGGGGATCTGGCGCTGGGAGAGGTCGCGGGTGTCGAGGAACAGGGCGTGCCCGGCCTCGCAGCAGGCCGACGCCGTCTGGTCCATGATGCCGACCGGAGCACCGACGTAGACGTTCTCGGCGCGCTGGCACAGGCGGGCCAGCTGCCAGCCCTTCAGGCCCAGTTCGTACAGGTCGTTGAGGGCCAGCGCGACCACGACCTCCAGCGCCGCCGACGACGACAGGCCCGCGCCGGAGGGGACCGTCGAGGCGAGGTGGATGTCGGCGCCGGTGACCGGGTGGCCGGCCTCGCGCAGCGCCCACAGGACCCCGGCCGGGTACGCCGTCCAGTTGCGGTCCGTGTCCGGCGCCAGCTCCTCGACGCGCAGCTCCACGACCCCGCCCTCGACGTCCGCCGAGTGCAGGCGCAGCACGCCGTCCGCGCGCCGGGAGACGGCCGCCACTGCGGTGTGCGGCAGCGCGAAGGGCATCACGAAGCCGTCGTTGTAGTCGGTGTGCTCACCGATGAGGTTGACGCGGCCCGGGGCCGCCCAGACACCCTCCGGGGCGGCTCCGTACAGCTCTTCGAAACCGTCCCGCACCTGCTGTGCGCCCACTACTGCTCCCTCGAGGTGTTCCGTGCGAAGTCCCACGCGTCCGCGACGATGCCCGCGAGGTCCGCGCGGGACGGGTTCCAGCCCAGCTTCTCGCGGGCCGTGGCGGCCGATGCCACCAGGATCGCCGGGTCGCCGCCCCGGCGGGGTGCGACCACTTCCGGAATCGGGTGGCCCGTCACGGTGCGGACCGTTTCGATGACCTCGCGGACCGAGAAGCCGTTGCCGTTGCCGAGGTTGCAGATCAGGTGCTCGCCGGGGGCGGCGGCCCGCAGCGCCAGCAGATGGGCCTCGGCCAGGTCCGCGACGTGGATGTAGTCGCGCACGCAGGTGCCGTCCGGCGTCGGGTAGTCGTCGCCGAAGACCGAGATCGCCTCGCGCCTGCCCTGCGCGACCTGGAGGACCAGCGGGATCAGGTGGGACTCGGGGTCGTGGCGCTCGCCGTACGCGCCGTAGGCGCCCGCGACGTTGAAGTAGCGGAGCGACACCGCGCCCAGTCCGTGCGCCGCCGCCTCTCCCGTGATCATGTGGTCGACCGCGAGCTTCGAGGCGCCGTACGGGTTGGTCGGGGACGTGGGCGCCGACTCGACGATCGGGACCTGCTCCGGCTCGCCGTACGTCGCCGCGGTCGACGAGAAGACCAGCTTGCGGACGCCCGCCTCGCGCATCGCGGCCAGCAGCGCCATGGTGCCGCCGACGTTGTTGTCCCAGTACTTCTCCGGCTTCGCGACCGACTCGCCGACCTGGGAGGACGCGGCGAAGTGCAGCACGCCGTCGAAGGAGGAGTCCAGCCACTTGGCGGCGTCGCGGATGTCGCCCTCGACGAACTCCGCGCCCGCCGGGACGCCCTCGCGGAAGCCCGTGGAGAGGTTGTCGAGGACGACGACCTCGTGACCGGCCTCCAGCAGGTGCTGCGCGACCACGCTGCCGACGTATCCCGCGCCGCCCGTCACCAGGTACTTCCCGCTCATGAACTCGCTACCTCTCGCAGTCGCTCGGCCGCACGCTCCGGCGGCACGTCGTTGATGAACACGTTCATGCCGGACTCGGAACCCGCGAGGAACTTCAGCTTGCCGGAAGTGCGGCGGATGGTGAAAAGCTCGAGGTGGAGCGCGAAGTCCTCGCGCACGACCCCGTCGAACTCCTCCAGCGCGCCGAACGGGGCCTGGTGCCAGGCCGCGATGTACGGCGTCGGAGGCTCACCCTCCCCGAAGATCCGGTCGAAGCGCCTCAAGAGTTCCAGATAGACCTGGGGGAACTCTGTGCGCGCGCCCTCGTCCAGCCCGAGCAGGTCGGGCACGCGGCGCTTGGGGTAGAGGTGCACCTCGTACGGCCAGTGCGCCGCGTAGGGCACGAAGGCGACCCAGTGGTCACCCTCCAGGACGACCCGCTCACCGGCGAGTTCACGCTCCAGGACGGTGTCGAAGAGGTTCTCCCCGCCGGTCATCTCCTTGTGGGCCGCGACGGAGCGGAGCATCAGCGCGGTGCGGGGCGTGGTGAAGGGATAGGCGTAGATCTGGCCGTGCGGATGCCCGAGGGTGACGCCGATCTCGGCGCCCCGGTTCTCGAAGCAGAACACCTGCTCGACGGCGGGGAGGTGGGACAGCTCCGACGTGCGGTCCGTCCAGGCCTCCAGCACCAGACCCGCCTGCTCCTCGGTGAGCTCGCCGAAGGACGCGTTGTGGTCGGAGGTGAAGCAGACGACCTCGCAGCGGCCCGAGTCGCCGGCGAGCGAGGGGAAGCGGTTCTCGAAGACGACGACGTCGTACGAGGAGTCCGGGATCTCGCTCAGGCGGTCGCCCTCGGAGGGGCACAGGGGGCACTCGTCGGCCGGGGGGTGGTAGGTGCGGCCCTGGCGGTGCGAGGCGATGGCGACGGAGTCGCCGAGCAGGGGGTCGCGGCGGACCTCGGACGTGGTGACGGTGGGGTCCAGCGGGCGGCGGTCGGTCGCGTCCCGCACGGTGTCGTCACGCAGGTCGTAGTAGATGAGCTCCCGACCGTCGGCCAGTCGGGTCGAGGTCTTCTTCACGCCGGACTCCTCATCCTTCAAACATAACCCAACACACCTAAACACGGCTCACCCCAATCGTCAACATCACAATCAAACAAAGAACGTCAGCGGACGGGTTCAATCACCGAACGCGGAGAAGCCGTTCCCGAGGTATCGGTTCGCGCGACAAAGCGAGGGCTCATGCACACCCCCACCCGCCTGGCAGCCGAGCTGCGGCTCCCGACCAACTGGCTCGACTACACGATCCTCGGTCTCTACTTCCTCGTCGTCCTCGGCATCGGCTTCGCCGCCCGCCACTCGGTCAAGACCAGTCTCGACTTCTTCCTCTCCGGCCGCTCCCTGCCCGCCTGGGTGACCGGCCTCGCGTTCATCGCGGCCAACCTGGGCGCCACCGAGATCCTGGGCATGGCCGCCAACAGCGCCCAGTACGGCGTCTACACCACGCACTGGTACTGGATCGGCGCCATCCCGGCCATGGTCTTCCTCGGCCTGGTGATGATGCCCTTCTACTACGGCTCCAAGGTGCGCTCGGTCCCCGAGTTCCTGCTGCTGCGCTTCGACAAGGCGGCCCACCTGCTCAGTTCCGTGCTCTTCGCCGTCGCCGCCATCCTCATCGCCGGCGTCAACCTCTACGCCCTGGCCATCGTCGTCGAGGCGCTGCTGGGCTGGCCGGAGTGGGTGGCGATCGTGGTCGCCGGCTTCTTCGTGCTGGCGTACATCACCCTCGGCGGCCTGTCCTCGGCGATCTACAACGAGGTCCTGCAGTTCTTCGTCATCCTCGCCGCGCTCATCCCGATCACGTTCCTCGGCCTGAGGAAGGTCGGCGGCTGGGACGGCCTGTCGGACTCCCTGACGAAGAGCCGCGGCGGCGACTTCATGACGTCCTGGGGCGGCACCGGCATCGGCAGCGACAACCCGCTCGGCGCGAACTGGCTGACGATCGTCCTGGGCCTCGGCTTCGTGCTGTCCTTCGGCTACTGGACGACGAACTTCGCCGAGGTGCAGCGCGCGCTGTCCGCGAAGAACCTCTCGGCGGCCCGGCGCACCCCGCTGATCGCCGCCTTCCCGAAGATCTTCATCGTGTTCCTGGTGATGATCCCGGGCCTGGTCGCCGCGGTCCTGGTCCCGAGGATCGGCACCCCCGGCTCCGACCTCCAGTACAACGACGCCATCCCCTACCTCATGCAACAGCTCCTGCCCAACGGCGTGCTGGGCATCGCCGTCACCGGCCTGCTCGCGGCGTTCATGGCGGGCATGGCGGCGAACGTGTCGTCCTTCAACACGGTGTTCACGTCGGACATCTGGGCGAAGTACGTCGTCAGGGACCGCGAGGACGAGTACTACGTGCGCTTCGGCCGGCTCATCACCGCGATCGGTGTCCTGGCCTCCATCGGCACGGCGTTCCTGGCCCGGTCCTTCTCGAACATCATGGCCTACCTCCAGACGCTGTTCTCCTTCTTCAACGTGCCGATGTTCGTCGTCTTCGTCATCGGCATGTTCTGGAAGCGGGCGTCCATGAAGTCGGGCTTCTGGGGGCTGCTCGCGGGCACCACCGCGGCGATGGTCAACTACTTCGTCCTCTACGAGCGGGGCGTCATCGACATCCCCTCCGACCAGGGGGCCAATTTCGTCTCGGCGATCGCCGGCTTCGTCGCGGGCGCGGTCGTCATGGTGGCGGTGTCGCTGTTCACCGCGCCCAAGCCCGCCGAGGAGTTGCGGGGGCTGGTCTACGGCACACGCTCGCCCGGCATGTCGCAGCCGCCGGCACCCGGCGACGAGGCCTGGTACCGCAAGCCGGCGCTGCTCGGCTGGGGCGCGATCGTACTGGCCGCGGCCTGCTACATCCCGTTCTCGTTCTGAGCCAGGAAGGCTGACACCATGTCCGAGTTCCACTCCGAGAAGAACGTGCAGCGGGACACCGACCCGCAGGGCAAGTCGGCGACCGCCGCGCGGTTGTTCGACATCCGGCGGATCATCGGTGGGCTGTTCGTCGTCTACGGCGTGATCGTCATGATCGCGGGGTTCACGGCGTCCGACGCCGACATCGACAAGGCGGAGGGGGTGAACATCAATCTGTGGACCGGGCTGGGGATGCTGGCCCTTGGTCTGTTCTTCCTGGTGTGGCTGAAGCTGCGGCCGGTGGCTCCGCCGCCGCCGGATGTTGTGCCGGGGGATGAACCGAGGGAGTGACGGCGGGCGTCCGGTTGTGCGACTCGGCGCCGATGGCTGTACGACGACGGTCAGGCGTTACTCCTTGACCGCACTGGTGAAAACCTCGGCCCAGACGGTCAGGCCGTCGCCGCTCCGCCGGGTGCCCCAGCAGGTGGCGAGGGCGTCGGTGATCAACAATCCGCGGCCTCGTTCCTGCTCCGGGCTCGGGGAACGAGGTGGCGCGGGAAGGGGATCCGTACGGCAGTCGCCCTCGTCGGTCACGCTGATCGTGACCGTCTCGGCGGCGAGTGCCCAGGCGACAGTGATCGTGTGGCCGTCGGCGTGCTCCAGGGCGTTCGCGACGAGTTCGCCGGTGATCGACTCCAGATCGTCCGCCGCGCCCTGGGGCAGACCCCACGCCCGCGCCGTGTCTCGCATGTGGCGCCGGGCGGCGGGCGCGGAGGCGAGGTCGCGACCGGGCAGGGTGAGCAGGCCGTGGGCCCGAAGTCGGGGCGAGCGGTACGTCAGTACGTCGCCGGCCTCCCTCGAGGGTGTCGGGACCGCTGGTGCTCCGTCGGCCAGGAACGGCTCATCCGCCCCGAGTCGAGCGCCTCGAGACCTGGCGATGAGCAACGCGTCGGAGAGGGCGTCAGCCAACTGGCTCGTAATCGTGTCGAGTTCACCACTCTGCGCCCATCCAAGGGCCAGCAGGTCCCGCGTCCGGCCGAGAAGCCGGTCCGCGAGCCCAAGCTGCGTGCTTTCAATTCGGTCGGCAAGCCGGGAGGCGGGGCCGTCGCCGTCCGTGGGGAGGAGGCAAGGCTGACCGTGTGCGCCGGTCCAGGGCAGGACTCGTGCAGGGTTCACTTCGTCGCTCATGACGCCTTCCGGAGGCAGGCGCGGATGTCGCGGGTATCGAGGTCGACGCCGTACGCGGCAAGCCACAGGGTGTCGCGTCGGAGCCCCTGCAGCCGTGCCTTTTCCTCGCGTTCGTACGCGGTGAGGTAGGGGCGGACGAGGGGGGTGGCGGTGCCGCTGGGCGGGCGACGGCGGATCCGGTGTAATGGTCGTTCTTGCCGGGCGAAGGCGTGAGGATGTGCAGGCCGACACTTCGTGTCAGATGAGGGACCAGATCTGCCGTACTGGATGCCCCAAGGCATGACCGATCCTGGTCAGGTCTTCGCCGTTGAGCATGTGCCTGTTGGGACTCCACGCCCTGAGCCTGAACCGAGCGAATCCGGAAGGAACGTTGTACACGAGGTCGTTCAACGTGGTGTCAGCGCCGCAGCAGGGAACCTTCACCGCAAGGCTTGGGACCTTGCTGTCCCGGTAGGCCTCATCCATCCTCGCCATCCACCAACCGTGGAAGTCGAGTTGAGCTCCGCATCGAGGGCACGACACGGATTCCAGGCCTGCACCGTTGATGAAGGCTGGAGCATCGCCTTGATCCGCTTCGATGTCTCCGAGCGCATCAGGGCACAACTCCTCGGCGAGCGCCACAGCACTGCTACTTGCCGCTTGATCCGGCTGCCAGTACGGGTCGGAGGGAATGAGGTAAAGGACGGTCTCGCTCAACGGGCTCTCGCTTCGGTCGAGGGTTCCTGAAGACGCTACCTGACTTCGGAGAAGGCCGGGGCGCCTCTCAGCGAGCGGCGCCCCGGCTCTCGCGACACGTCTGCTACGGCGTGTGAACGAGGGTGATTCCGGTAACCCCCTTCTCAGAGAAGAGATTCTTTATCGCGACATACGCGTCATACTCAGCGATGTCCCACCGGATTTGAGTCTTCGTTCCCGCAGCTTTCACGGCATCGAGCTGGCGGTTGGCCTGCTTCACAAGCCCATCCGCACCTGAGAAGAAGGGCACGAACTTGCCATCCTTAACCCACTTCGCGTACTCGTAGCCCTTGGCGTCAAGCAGGACCCCGTTCTTGAACCCGTCGAACTTGACGAATCCCTTGACGTTCGGGGTGCCATGGATGACATAACCAAACCCTAGGGGAATACCGGTAATCCGCTGCTCATACAGGACTGAGGCGTTCGTCGCATCCTTCACCTCGTCAGTGATCACCTGCCATCTGCCAGGACCGCCACGCTCGGCCCAAGGCAGCTTGCCACTGGCGATCGCCTTGGCACCGATGCCGGCCATAACCTGATCGGCGACTCCGGCGGCGCGAAGGGCCTTCCACGCGTCGTCGAAGCCAACACCGGTCTTGATGGCCACATCCAGGGCCTTGACGCTGTTGGTAATAGCGGCGAGAGGCTTGGCGACAGGGAGGAACATCGCCGCGGCCCACGCGCAGGAGGACTTGCTGCCGTGGAAGCAGTCGATGAAGTCCCCGATAACGATCTCGAACAGGACCGCACCGAGGGTCTCCCCGAAGAGGCTCTGCCAGCCCAGCTTGAGAATGTCCCGTCCGGAGAAGAAGTGGCTCCACTCAACGGGCTCGTCGGGCCTGATCGTCTTCGTGTCGAGGTAGTGCCACGCCGACTTCGGACAGCCCTCCGGAGTAGCCAGCGCATCGCTCTCGGTGCACAGGTAGAAGTCGGCGACAAGTTCGACGGTCACCGCATAGGTGGCGTCGCAGCCGACAAGAGGCGCGTTCGAGGGGCACTCGCCCATCTGCTTCGCCGAGAGGACCTTCGACTTCTCCTCGTCGACGACGTAGAACACGCCCCCGATACCGGTTCCGGCACCCGTGGAGACCTGCTTGTTGGCTTCCTTCTGTTCGGCTCGTGCCGCTGCTTCCTGGGCTTCCTTGGCGTACTTCTCTGCGTCCTTCGCCGCTTCCTCGGCCTCCGTCGCCGCCGCGTCGGCGCGGTTGGCCGCTGCCCGGGCGTCCTTGGCTGCCTCTTCGGCCTGCGAGGCGGCGGTGCGGGCGGCTTCGGCGTCGAGGGCTGCCTGGTCGGCCGAGTCGCGGGCGTCCTTGGCGTGGCCCTCGGCGCGGCCGGCTGCCTTGTCGGCGGCTTCGGCGTCCTCGGTGGCCTGGCGGTTGTACTCGGTGGTGCGGGCCAGGGATGCCGTCGCCTTGGCTGCGGCCTTGGCGGCGTCGGCCGCGTAGCCGAGGGCTTCCTTGGCGTAGGTGCGGGCGGTCGAGGCATGTCCGGCGGCGTTGGCGGCGTGCTGGTAGGCGGCCTTGGCGTCGCCCTTCGCCTGGTCGGCGAGGTTCTTGGCGGCTGAGGCTTCTGCCTGCGCGTTCTTGGCGTGGGCGTCGGCGACCGCCTTCTGCTGCTCGGCGAGCGTCTTGGACGCCTGGCCGGTGAGGACCACCAGGCCCGCGGCCGAGTCGGTGTCGACGTACGGGGAGCCGAGCTGGATGGCGTCGTTGGCGGGCTTGGCGACCTGGGCGGCGGCGTTGCCGGCATCCACCGCGGCTTGGGCGGTGACGTGAGCGAAGCCCGCCGCCTTCGCCGAGGCGACCAGGGCCTTGGCGGCTTCCTTGTTCGCCGTGTCCGCGTGGGACTTGGCGGTCTTGGCCTGCTTCTCCGCCTCGTCGGCCAGCTCGACCGCCGTCTTCGCCTCGGAGGAGGCGTGCTGGGATGCCTTGATGGCGTCGGCGGCGGCGCTGGTCGCGGTCTTCACCGCGGCGTCGGACTTCAGCTTCGCGGCCTGGGCGTCGTCCGCGTGGGCCCGGGAGCGCTTGGCCGCCGCCTCGGCGCGCGTGGCTGCCGCATCGGCGTCCGCGGCCGCCTTGGTCGCGGCGTCGGCTGCGGAGCGTGCCCTGGTGGCGGCAGCTTCGGCGTCGTCGGCATGCTTGTCCGCCGCGTTGGCCGCGGCGCGGGCGTCCTCGGCTGCTTCGCCGGCCTCCAGGGAGTCGGCGTAGGCACCCTTGGCGTCGGCCTTGGCGCGGGCGGCGTCGGCCTTCTGCTCGGCTTCCCACGCGTCGTCCCGCTTGGCCTTGGCGTTGTCTCGGGCCTTTACCGCGGCGTTCTTCTTCTCGACCGCGGTGCCCTCGGCCGCTTCGGCCTTGTCCTTGGCGTCCTTGGCCTTCGTCGCCTCCGTCTCGGCGTTCTTCTTGTGACGGGCGGCCTCGGCCTGTTTGGCCGCGGCCGTCTTCTTCTCCGCCTCGGCCGTCTTCTCCTCGGCCTCGGCGGCCAAGCGCTTGGCCTTCGCCGTCGCGGCGGCCGACTTGGCCTCTCCCTCGGCCTTCAGCGCCTCGGCGAGCTTGGCCTCCGCGGTCTCCTTGTCCTTCTTCGCGTTGTCGCGGTGCACCTTCGCCGCGTCGGACGCGGCCTTGGCCTGGGACTCGGCCATCGCCGCGGCGGCCTTGCGGAACTCGGCCTTCGACTGTGCGGCCTGGGCCAGGGCGCGCTGCGCGATGGTCGCGCTGTCCCCGGCGGCTGCGCGGGTGGCGGCCTCGGCGGTCTCGCCGGCCTTCACCAGCGCTTGCAGAGCGGCCACGGATCCCTTGGTGACCTGGGCCTTCTGCTGGCCGATCAGCAGCCCCCGACCGCGCGGAGCACCGGCCTCGTCGGCGACGAGGTACGCGGCCTTCTGCGCGGTGTCGGTGGCGGCGGCGTTCTTCTGTGCTGCCGCCAACTGGGCTTTGAGGACGTCGAGCTGCTTCTTCGCCTGCGTCTGCGCCGCAGCGACGCCCTTCTTGGCCTGCTCGAACTGCGCCTTGTCCGGGTAGAACTGGGTGTCCGCGCCGTTGTGGCCCTTGGGAACCATCCTGAACTTCTGCGGGTTGGTGCCGTTGCACCCCCACAGCCAGGCGTTGTGGCTGTTGTCGAACTTGTTCAGGTCCAGGCACTTGTCCGTGGCGGCGTTACGCAGCTCACTGACGGCGCGGACGTCGAACTTCCACTCCTGTGCCTTGCTCTCGTTGCACGTCCAGATCTGGATCTTCGTGCCGTTGTCAGGGCTGCTGTTCTCGACGTCCAGGCACTTGTCGGACTTGACGTTGACGAGGAAGTAGCTGTCACTGGAAGCGGCGCGAAGCCGCCACTGCTGCCCCATGGCGTTGTTGCAGGTGTAGATCTGCACCGGGGTGCCGGAGGTCGTCTTGCCGCCCTCCGCGTCCAGGCACTTGCCCTTGGCCGCCTCGACCTGGATGACAGCCGGGGAGTCGCCGATCCAGCCCGCACCGCCGGGGGCCCAATAGTCCTGCCAACGGACCAGACGGTCGGCGACCCACGAGTGCCCGAGCAGGTCCCCCAGGGCCTTCGCGCCGACGGCCAGGGCGTTGGTGGCGTTTTTGCTGGAGGTGAGGATCTGGTTGCGCTGGGACGCCTGGGAGGTGATCTCCCGCTGCCACTCCGAAGCAGCCGTGTCGGCCATGCCGCCCAGGACCTTGTTCGGGTCGATCGGGTCCCGCCAGGCGCATGAGGCGTACCTGGTCTTCAGGTCCTCGACGGCGATCCGGTGTTCCGCTGTACCCGGCTCGGGCGCGGTGCGGGGAAAGCCGCCTGAGGCCAGGAACAGGCGGGCGTCGTCGGCGCCGTTGCCGTTGCCGTTGAAGGTGTTGAGCAGCCCTTCAAACGCTCGCTGTTCCTCGTACTGCCGCTGCCACTCACCAGGAGGCAGGTCCGGATCGTAGGGCTTCTCGCCGTAGAGCGGGGTGCCCAGATCTGTGACGGCCTTCAGGGTCCTGTCGTCGGCCCTGGGGGTGAGGTCCTCGTAGAAGTCACTCTCGTTCTTCCAGAACCTGTCCGCGATCCACTTCGTCAGACCGGTCTGGCTGTGGAAGTCCTCCTCGTCGTCACCCGGCCCCCCGGGAGGCCAATGGAAGTCGGCAACCGTGAATCCGCCCGGGGTCTCCAGTCCGTCGAGGGGCTTCGCCCACTGGTTCCAGAGGGCGTTGACGGCATGGAGCTCCTTCTGGGCCGCGTCCCTGTCCTTCTGGTACGCGACGGCCAGCGGGGTGTCCTCCCAGTGATCCCGGTCGGCCAGTGCGTGCAGCTTGTCCGGCGGCTGGTTGAGCCCGTCCTGTGCGGTCGCGGCCATGGACGGTCCGCCCAGGCGCAGCAGCTCCGCCATCAGGCACTGGTCCTGGCGGAGTTGCTCGGCCGCCGTGTCGTCGGCCCAGTCGGACGACACGGACGAGTCGCCCGCCTGGGCGGTTGCCTCCGTTCCGGTGGGCCGGTCCGGCAGGCCGGGCTGGAAGGCCACACCGGCCAGGACGGCCGCGGCCACCGCGGACGGGATGACGGAAGTCAGGAACCGGGGTCTGCCCCGGCGGGGCAGGAAACGGGTTCTGGGCAGGAAAGGCCCTGGTCTCGGGCGCACGAATACATCCCCCTCGCAGCAGGCGAAGGCGTCCGGGGGTGCAGTCGGACAGAGCGGAGGAGGTGCGTGACGAAGCGGCGATGTCGCGGCAGGTCGGTGCGTCCCTCCCCTCGGCGATGATGTCCCCCGGTCGCCGGTCGACGCGCCTTGTGGCGGAGTGGTCAGCTCCGCAGGGCGCGACGATCACTCTAGGCACAGGAGTTCGAATCAACCAGGGTATTTCTGCGAGGCCGGAGCGGCCTGGCGCGAAAGGAGCCCCGAGCTTTCACCGGTGCCACAAGCCCAAGCACCTTTGCGCACCTGTGGGTTTACTGTGCTCATCTCGTGAACACGGGATGGAGCCGGGTGCCACGCAGGGCGGAGATCGGCCGGAACCTGCCCCCGCCCACCCGCCTCGGCGAACAGCCCGTCAGCCCCCCGGACGCGGGTCCCGCGACACCGCCCCCGCCCGGTCCAGCAACCCCGTCCGTGCTGCCAGCGCCGCCGCCTCCAGGCGGGAGCCCACGCCCAGTTTCATCAGCACCCGCTGGACGTGCGTACGCGCCGTCGACGGTGCTATGCCCATGCCCGCCGCGATGAGGCGGGTGTCCTCGCCGTCGGCGACGCGCAGCAGCACCTCCACCTCGCGCGGCGTGAGCATCTGGAGCAACCGCTGGCCCTCGTCGTCCGGTTGGGCCGCCGGGTTGAGCAACTCGCTGAACGCTCCCTGCAGTAGCTGCGGCGCCACCGCCGCCTCGCCCGCCCGCGCCTTCATGATCGCCCGCTCGACACCCTCTATGCGTTCATCGTGCCGGACGTAGCCGGAGGCTCCCGCCGCGAACGCCGCCGCGATGCCCCGGGGGCTGGGCACCGGCCCCAGCACCAGCACCGCGACCTGCGGTCGCTCCCGCTTGATCCGCACCACCGGGTCGAAGATCCCCGGCTCCGCCGGCGCCGCCGTCCCCAGCAGACACACCTCCGGCGCCCGTGTGATCACCAGCTCCGCCGCCCCCGCGGCGGGCGCCGCCGCGGCCAGCACCCGGTGCCCTCGCAGTTTCAACGCCGAGGCCAGCGCCTCGGCCAGCAATCGGTGGTCGTCGACCACCATGAGCCGTACTCCCATCGAGCAACCCCCCAGTCACCCCAGCCCCCTATGGAAGCCCCCCGGCTCCCCCGCCTTCATGCCCCCGGAAGCTACACGCTTGTTCGACGTTGCGCTCCCCCTACCCGTGAGAATCGCCCCGGATCGCCGAACTTCCTCTCCTTCCAGGTTGACCGCGCCCAACGGATACGGCCCCGCCCCTGAACAGGGACGGGGCCGTATCAGCCATCAGTCGATCAAGAACCGGAAGCACCCGGTCAGAGCCCGGTCACAGCCCGGTCAGCCCGTGCCGAAGCCGACCGCCAGGTACTCCTTCTCCCGCACCGTCGACCGCTTGCTCGCGTACACCTTGGACATGTAGAGGTGCCCGTCGGCGTACAGGAATTCGGAGTACTCCGGCGACATGCGGGTCTCCACGTCACGGACATTGTCCGTCGCGGGGTTCTCCAGCAGCGTCGTCTCCTTGAAGCTGCCCCCGTCGATGCTCACGACCTGTCCGCCCTTGTCGTACGGCGGACGCTTGTACGCGATCAGGTTGCCGCCGTCCATGCGCAGCGGCGAGATCCTGTAGCCGTCGCCCGCGTCGGCCCGCTGCCCGGTCTGCTTGCCGGTGGCGAGGTCGAAGGCGACGATCTCGTTGGTCTGGCTGTACTTGCCGGCGCCGTCGTGCTCCTCGGTCGGCAGGTACAGCCGGTCGTTGCCGACGGCCAGCAGGTTGCAGGCCTCGACGCGGGTGATGCCCTCGCAGCGGGCCGCGAACTGCTCACCCGGCGCGGAGATGCGCGTGCGCAGCTTGCCGGTCTTGCCGTCGATGGAGAAGAAGTCGGAGATGCCGCTGCCGTCACCCGCGGAGTCGCCGACGTCGGCGGCCACGACCAGCGGATCGGTCGACACGATGCTCGCGTACTCGATGCCCTCGGTCATCTTGTACTCGGAGATCACCTTCCCGGACTTCGGGTCGATGGTCTGGATGTGCAGCTGCCGCTGGTCGTACGAGCCGCACTTGCGCACCGCGACCAGCTTCTCGCCGCCGCCGTAGCCGGCGTCGTAACAGGAGTCGGTCGGCTTCGGGCTCCACAGGAGCTTGCCGGAGACGTCGAACGCGGCGCCGCCGCTGGTGCTGCCGACGGCGACGGTCTTTCCGCTGAGGGTGATGTTGTCGAAGTTGATCAGCTGGTCACCGGTCTTGACCGTCTTGGTCCACAGCCTCTTGCCGGCGTCGAGGTCGATGAGCGCGATCTGGCTGCACCCGTGCGAAGGGTCGGCCTTGGTGGGCATGGCCGGCTGGTAGAGGATCGCCGTCAGGTCGTCATCGGTGACGTGGCGGGCGGCCTGGCAGACCGGGCCGTCCAGCGGGATCTTCCACAGCTCGCCGCCCTTGTCGCGGTCGTAGCCGACGATCTGGGCGATGCCGCTCTTGACGTACGCCTGGTCGGTGAGCCACGAGCCGGAGACGACGACCGTGCTGTCGTTCTTCACCTCGGGCGCCGGGACCTGGAAGAGGACCTTGGCGCTGGGGTCGGACGGCGCCTTCTCCTTGCCGGAGGTGGTGCCGCCGTTGTCGTCGTCCGTCCCGCCGGTGCCGCCGCTGGAGCCGGCGGTGTCGTTCTTCTTGCCCTCGTCACCACCGGACTTGGCGTACCAGACGCCACCGCCGATGATCAGGGCGATCGCCACGACAGCGGCGACGATGATCGCCATCTGCGCGGTGAACTTCCCGCCGCCGCCCGGCTGTCCGGTCTGCGGCTGGTGCGGCATGGCCTGCTGCGGATAGCCGTAACCGGGCGGCTGACCGTATCCCGGCTGACCATAAGGCGCTTGCTGCGGCTGGCCGTACGGCGCCTGCTGCGGCTGCCCGTACGGCCCCGGCTGCGGCTGCCCGTACGGCCCCGGCTGCTGACCGGGATAGCCGTAGCCGGGTGGGGCCTGCGGAGGCTGGGGCGCCGGAGCGCCCTGCGGATAGCCGTAACCCTGCGGAGGCTGGGGCGGCGTCTGCGGGGCGGTCGGCGGAGTCGTCTGTGGCGTCTGGGGGTAGCCGTACCCCGGTTCCGGGGTCTTGCCGAGGTTCGGCCCGGCCGCGGGCGGCGGGGTCTGCGGCGGCTGGTCCTGGGGCGGCCCGAAGCCGCCCCCCTGCGGGGGCTGCTGGGGCGGAGGGGGCGGCGGCTGGCTCATGGCGTGGGTACCTCGGGGAAGGGTGCGCGGGACGGGGGGAGTCCGGAAGGAGGAAGAGTCACTTGCCGTAGGCGAGCATCAACTTCTCCTTCGTGTCGTCGTTCCCGCTCAGCCGGGTCGTCGAGAGGTAGAAGCGCCCGTCGACCCAGTCGATGTCCTTGGAGAAGAAGCTGTCCTCGATGTCCGCGGCACCCTGCGGGTTCTGCAGCAGCCTGGACGGCTTGTGGCTGCTGCCGCCGGTCGGGATGGACACGATCTGCCCGCCCGCGTCGTACGACGGCTGCACATAGGCGATGAGCTTTCCGCCCTCGGTCTTCACCGGCAGCATCGACTCGTCGGAGGGCGACTTCACGCGCCACTTCTCCTTGCCGTCGGCGAGGTTGACCGCGACGATCTCGTTGGCGCCGGTGGTGGCCTTGGTCGGCAGGTACAGGGTGGAGTCGTCGACGGCGACGCCCCGGCAGCCGGTGAGGTCGCGCTCGAGGATCGCCCAGCCGCACTCGGGGGCGAAGTCCTCGTCGAAGCCGACCTGCGAGCGGAACGTGCCGCCGGAGGTGAAGGTGGAGATGTTCCAGGCCTTCTTGTCCGCGTTGGTGCTGTAGATGACGAGAGGGCTGACCGAGTAGGTGCGCGCGACCCGCCAGCCCTTGTCGAACGGCTGGGTCCATCTGGCCTTGCCGGTCTTCGGGTCGAGCTCCTGGACCTCGTCGTGCGCCTTGTCGGTGCCGGCGCCGCAGGAGGAGACGGCGATCAGCTTCTCGCCGCCGGCGAACGCGGCGGGGAAGCAGGCGTTGCCGTAGCGCTTCTTGTCGAAGAGCTTGTCGCCGTTGGTGACGTCGTAGGCCGTGCCGGACTGGGAGCGGCCCACCATCAGCGTCTTGCCGGTGATGGACAGTTCGACGGAGAGCGTGGAGTCGAACAGGGCGCCGTCGGCGACCTGCTTCTTCCAGCCCTTCTCGCCGGTGCCGAGGTCGATCTCCTGAAGCTGGTTGCACTTGGCGCGGTCGCTGCTGCCGCTCATGTACGCGACGACGATGGTGTCGTCGGACGTCTTCTGCGGAGTCGTCGCGCAGATCTTCTGCGGGAAGGTGATCGCGTCCCAGGCGGGTTCGCCGTCACCGACGTTGTAGGCGAAGAGCTGCTTGTAGGCGGCCTTCACCGCGGTCTTGCCGGTGATCCACATGCCCGGGGCGTCGGCCCCGGAACCGGGGGCGTCGGGCGCCTCCTTGTACCAGAGGACCTTGGCCTCGCCGGCCTGGCGGCCCTCGTTGAGGTTCTCCGGGTCCTCGCCGCCGTCGCCGCTGCCGTCACCGGGGTTGACCGGGGCGGAGGAGCCGGGCTTGGCGTCGTCGGGCTTCTGGGCGACCGGCTTGTTCCCGCTCTTGCCGCCGTCGTCGCCGGTGACGGCCCACACGGTGGCGCCGACGACGAGGAGCGCGGCGACGGCCGCGCCGATGATGATGGCCGGCTTGCCCTTGAAGGGGTTGCCCGAGCCGCCTCCGGGCGGGGTGCCGGGCGGACCGGGGTACTGCGGCTGCTGCGGGTGGCCGTAACCGGGCTGGCCGTACGGGCCGGGCTGCTGCGGCTGGCCGTAGGGGCCGGGGGTGTACGGCCCCGGCTGTCCCGGCTGCCCGTACGGACCGGGCTGCTGCGGAGGCTGCTGCGGGTAGCCGTACCCGGGCTGCGGCGGGTAGCCGTACCCGGGCTGCGGCGGGCCCTGCGGGGGCGGCGGCGTCTGGGGCGGGCCCTGGGGCGGCGGCGGGGTCTGCGGTGCCCCGAAACCACCGCCCTGCGGCGGCTGGTTCTGCGGTGCTCCGAAGCCACCGTGCGGCGGCTGACTGGGCGGCTGAGTCATCAGCGGCTCCCCCGTTCGATCACTGATTTTTAGCCACGCCCTGAGGTACGCGATGGGCTCAGAGTCGCTTCATGAAGTTCTAAGACGCCTCTTTCTATCACCAGGTTCCGACAGCACACGGGGCCGATCAGCCCCTGTTCCCAAGGGAGGACCGGCCCGTGATGCCGTCGTTACGCGCCTTCACGCACCCTTCACGCGTCCTCGGCGAGTTCCAGCCAGCGCATCTCCAGCTCCTCGCGCTGACCGGCCAACTCCCGCAGCTCGGCGTCCAGTTCGGCGACCTTCGCGAAGTCCGTGGCGTTTTCGGCGATTCGGGCGTGGAGTTTGGCCTCCTTCTCGGAGACCTTGTCGAGCTGCCGCTCGATCTTCTGGAGCTCCTTCTTGGCGACGCGCTGGTCGGCGGCACTCTTCTCCGGGGCCGCGGACTGCTGCTGCGCCGCCACGGGGGACGAGGCGGCCGCGGCCTCCTCCATGCGCTGCCGCCGCTCCAGGTACTCGTCGATGCCGCGCGGCAGCATCCGCAGGGCGCCGTCGCCGAGCAGGGCGAACACCCGGTCGGTGGTGCGCTCGATGAAGAACCGGTCGTGGGAGATGACGATCATCGAGCCGGGCCAGCCGTCGAGCACGTCCTCCAGCTGGGTCAGCGTCTCGATGTCGAGGTCGTTGGTGGGCTCGTCGAGGAAGAGCACGTTGGGCTCGTCCATGAGCAGGCGCAGCAGCTGGAGCCGGCGGCGCTCACCGCCGGACAGGTCGCCGACGGGCGTCCACTGCTTCTCCTTGCCGAAGCCGAACGTCTCGCACAGCTGCCCGGCGGTCATCTCGCGCCCCTTGCCGAGGTCGACGCGCTCGCGCACCTGCTGCACCGCCTCCAGCACGCGCGTGGCCGGGTCGAGTTCGGCGACCTCCTGGGAGAGGTAGGCCAGCTTCACCGTCTTGCCCACGCGGACGCGCCCGCCGACGGGCTGGGTGTCACCCTCGGACCTCGCGGCCTCGGCCATGGCCCGCAGCAGGGACGTCTTCCCGGCGCCGTTGACACCGACCAGGCCGATCCGGTCACCGGGCCCGAGCTGCCAGGTGACGTGCTTGAGGAGGACCTTGGGGCCCGCCTGGACGGTGATGTCCTCCAGGTCGAACACGGTCTTGCCCAGCCGGGTGGAGGCGAACTTCATCAGCTCGCTGCTGTCCCGCGGCGGCGGTACGTCCGCGATGAGCTCGTTGGCGGCCTCGACACGGAAGCGCGGCTTGGACGTACGGGCCGGTGCGCCACGCCGCAGCCAGGCCAGCTCCTTGCGGACGAGGTTCTGCCGCTTGACCTCCTCGGTGGCGGCGATGCGCTCGCGCTCGGCACGGGCGAAGACGTAGTCGGAGTAGCCGCCCTCGTACTCGTAGACCGCGCCGCGCTGGACGTCCCACATGCGGGTGCAGACCTGGTCCAGGAACCACCGGTCGTGGGTCACGCACACCAGCGCCGACCTGCGGTTCTGCAGATGCCGGGCGAGCCAGGCGATGCCCTCGACGTCGAGGTGGTTGGTGGGCTCGTCCAGGACGAGCAGGTCCTGGTCCTCGATGAGCAGCTTGGCGAGCGCGATGCGCCGCCGCTCACCGCCGGACAGCGGACCGATGACGGTGTCCAGCCCCTTGGGGAACCCCGGCAGGTCGAGTCCGCCGAACAGGCCGGTCAGCACGTCCCTGACCTTGGCGACGCCCGCCCACTCGTGGTCGGCCATGTCGCCGATGACCTCGTGGCGGACGGTGGCCTCGGGATCGAGGGAGTCGTGCTGGGTGAGCACGCCGACGCGCAGACCGCCGGAGTGCGTGACGCGCCCGGTGTCGGCCTCCTCCAGCCTGGCGAGCATCCGGATCAGCGTGGTCTTGCCGTCGCCGTTGCGGCCGACGACGCCGATGCGTTCCCCTTCGGAGACACCGAGGGAGACGCCGTCGAGCAGGGCGCGGGTGCCGTACACCTTGCTGACGTTCTCGACATTGACCAGGTTGACGGCCATTACTCTCCTGCCAAGGGGGATGGATCGACCCTCCAGGGTAGTCGCGCGGCCGGGTGCTCCGGCCGGGCGGTTCACGCCTCGGCCGCCGCCTTCACGCCCGGCGCTAATAACGCCACACCGAGGGTGTCGGGATCGGCCCCCGCCTCCAGGCAGCGCCGTGACCTCGTCCACGTCCCCGCGCCGTGGGCCGCGACCAGTTCCCGCACTGCTGTGCCCCCCTCTCGAAACGACCGGGGGAGCCCAGGCGCCCGGCTGCGGCCGGGGCAGGTGGTCAACGCCCGGCGATCGTCGCCCCGGGCGCCGGACCCGACGCCGTGCACACCGTCCGGCATGTCCCGGACGTCAGGAGGGCCTGTGCCACCGTGGCGGCCGACTCGGGGCCGCGGGCCAGGAACGCCGTGGTCGGGCCGGAGCCCGAGACCAGCGCCGCGAGCGCACCGGCGGCCCGGCCCGCCGCCAGGGTGTCGGCGAGTTCCGGGAAGAGGGAGAGCGCGGCCGGCTGGAGGTCGTTGGAGACGGTGGCGGCGAGCGCGTCCGGGTCGCCCTTGGCGAGGGCGTCGAGGAGTTCCTGGGAGGGTACGGGGGTGGGGATGTCCACGCCCTCCCCCAACCGGTCGAACTCGCGGAAGACCGCCGGGGTGGACAGTCCGCGGTCGGCCATCGCGAACACCCAGTGGAAGGTGCCGCCGACCTCCAGGGGCGTCAGCTGCTCGCCCCGCCCGACCCCCAGGGCCGCCCCGCCGACCAGGCTGAACGGCACATCGCTGCCCAGTTCGGCGCAGATGTCGAGGAGTTCTTCGCGGGAGGCGCCGGTCTGCCACAGCGTGTCACAGGCCACCAGGGCAGCGGCGCCGTCCGCGCTGCCGCCCGCCATGCCGCCGGCGACGGGGATGTCCTTGGCGATGTGGAGGTGCACGTCGGGGCTGCGGCCGTACCGCTCGGCCAGCGCGATCGCCGCCCGCGCCGCCAGGTTCGTACGGTCCAGCGGGACCTGGTCGGCGTCCGGGCCGTCGCACGTGATGCGGAGCTCGTCGGCCGGGGTGACGGTGACCTCGTCGTAGAGGCCGACGGCGAGGAAGACGTTGGCCAGGGGGTGGAAGCCGTCGGGGCGGGCGGCGCCGACCGCCAGCTGGACGTTGACCTTGGCGGGGACGCGGACCGTGACGCTCACGCGGGCTCCTTCTCCTCGTGCCGGTCCGCCTTGTGCTCGGCGATCCGCGCGAACTCCTCCACGGTCAGCGACTCACCCCGGGCCTGCGGCGAGACCCCGGCGGCGACGAGGGCCCCCTCGGCGGCGGCGGCCGATCCGGCCCAGCCCGCGAGCGCGGCCCGCAGCGTCTTGCGGCGCTGGGCGAACGCGGCGTCGACGACGGCGAACACCTCGCGCTTCGAGGCCGTCGTCCTCAGCCGCTCGGTCCGGCGGACCAGGGAGACCAGGCCGCTGTCGACGTTCGGCGCCGGCCAGAAGACGTTCCGTCCGATGGAGCCGGCGCGCTTGACCTCGGCGTACCAGTTGGCCTTGACCGAGGGGACGCCGTAGACCTTCGAGCCGGGCGGGGCGGCGAGCCGGTCGGCTACCTCCGCCTGGACCATGACGAGGGTGCGCTCGATGGTCGGGAAGGTGTCGAGCATGTGCAGCAGGACCGGCACGGCCACGTTGTAGGGGAGGTTGGCGACCAGCGCGGTCGGGGCGGGGCCCGGCAGCTCGGTGACGTGCATGGCGTCGGAGTGGACCAGGGCGAACCGGTCGGCGCGCTCGGGCATGCGGGCCGTGACGGTCGCGGGCAGCGCGCCGGCGAGCACGTCGTCGATCTCCACGGCGGTGACCCGGTCGGCGGCCTCCAGCAGCGCGAGGGTGAGCGACCCGAGCCCCGGGCCGACCTCGACGACCACGTCGTCGGGGCGGACCTGTGCGGTGCGGACGATACGGCGGACGGTGTTCGCGTCGATCACGAAGTTCTGTCCGCGTTGCTTGGTGGGGCGTACGCCGAGGGCTGCCGCGAGTTCGCGGATGTCGGCGGGGCCCAGAAGGGCGTCGGGGGTGGGGCTGCTGGTCACGGGACAAGGGTACGGGGGCCAGGTCACCCCTCGGGGTTCGCCCTTGTCCGCCTTGTCCGCGTTATTCGCCTTGTCCGCGCAGCCGCCCCCCGCAGTGCGGCCACGGACTGGTGCCCCGCCGCACGTACAGCTTCTTCGCCCGGTAGGTCTGTTCCGCCGCCGGGGCGTCCTGGGGGCGGCCACTGCCGCCGAGGGCCTGCCAGGTCTGGGTGTCGAACTGGTAGAGGCCGCCGTAGGTGCCCGAGGAGTCGACCGCGTCGGGGCGTCCGCCCGACTCACAGGCCGCGAGGCCCTGCCAGTCGAGGTGGTCGGCGCCCTGCACGGACACCGGGCGCGGTTTCGTCCCGACCTTCACGATCTGCGGGCGCGGCACCCGCACCACCTCGGACCTGATCCGGCGCGGCTTCTGCCGGACGCCGTTGACCGTGCGAAGGGAGAAGGTGATCCGGCGCAGGCCCGGCTCGCCCGCACGCTCCACGACCTCCGTGCCGCGGAACAGGTCCGGATCGTCCGTGCGCCGCACCTGGAACGGGATCGGCTCCTCGCGGACCTCCTTGCCGCCGGTGATCCGCAGCACCGTCACGGTCTGTCCGTCGCGCGGGAAGCTGCCCTGCGGGACGGAGGTGGTGTCCTGGCCGCGCAGGGTGATCCCGGCCTCCTCGACGGCCTCCCGCACGGTCGCCGCGTTGGTGCGCACCGTGCGGGCGCGGCCGTCCGCCATGATCGTGACCGTGCGCTCGGTCCGCACGTCCAGTGCGAGGCCCTCGCGCCCGATGCGCCGTGAGCGGGGCGTGGACACGTAGGCGCCCTCCTGCCGCACACCGAACTGCCGCAGCGCCCCCGCCACCGTGTGGGCGGTCGTCCACACCTCGCGCCGGTGTCCGTCGAGGGTGAGCCGCACGGGACGGGCGTAGTGCACGGCGATCTCGTCGCCGCTGGCGATCCGCGTACCGGGCCCGGGTGCCACCACGTCGTGGGCGCCGACCTCGACGCCCTCCTCCGTGAGCAGTTCGGTGACGTCGTCGGCGAAGGTGTGCAGCGTGCGCGTCCTGCCGTCGACGTTCAGTTCGATGGCCTTGTCCTTGGCGACGAACGCCGTGGTGCCGCCCGCCAGGAAGGCCACGACCAGGGCCTGCGGGACCAGCCGTCGCATGGGACTGTCCGGGCGCTCGGCGTAGCGCGCCTTGCGCCGGCGCGTGACCCTGCGGTGCGAGCCGGTGCGCGCAGCGGCTCGTGACCCGGCGCGCGTACCCGCACCCGGGCCGGCGGCCCCCGCGGGCTCTCCGTCCGGGACGCCCTGCCGGGGCAGCCCGGGCAGGGTCGGGGTTTCGTGGGCGGGGCGGCAGGTGTCCTCGTGGGCGGGGCGGCAGGTGTCCTCGTAGGCGGGGCGGTAGGTGTCCTCGTAGGCGGGGCGGTAGGTGTCCTCGTAGGCGGGTCGGCAGGTGTCCTCGTAGGCGGGTCGGCAGGTGTCCTCGTAGGCGCCGGGCGCCCCGTGGCCGAGGGTCTCGGCGTTGTGCGGATCAGCCGGAGGCGCGTCGAAACGGCCGTACGCCGGGTCGGCGTAGGCCGGGCCGTACGTCTCGTACATCTCGAAGGTCTTGTACGTCTCGTACGTCTCGTACCGCGAGTTGCTCACGCCGACGCGCTCCAGGGGCCGGAGGGGGTTCAGAGGGGTCCGGATCGGGCCCCCAGAACCTAGCGGAGCGACCGTCACTCTCCAAAGCGACGCGACTACGCACAGTCGTGCGGCCGGTGTCAGTAACCGAAGGCCCGCGCGGTGTTCGCGCCGAGCGCCGTGGCCAGCGCGTCCTCGTCGACGCCACGCACCTCGGCCATGGCCCGCACCGTGATCGGCACCAGGTAGGGGGCGTTGGGCCGCCCGCGGTAGGGCGCCGGGGTGAGGAAGGGCGCGTCCGTCTCCACGAGGAGGAGTTCCAGCGGGGCCACGGCCACCGCGTCCCGCAGGTGCTGTGCGTTCTTGAAGGTGACGTTGCCGGCGAAGGACATGAAGTAGCCCGCGCTCGCGCAGATTTCGGCCATCTCGGCGTCACCGGAGTAGCAGTGGAAGACGGTCCGCTCGGGGGCGCCCTCCTCCTTCAGCACGCGCAGGACATCGGCGTGGGCCTCGCGGTCGTGGATGACCAGGGCCTTGCCGTGCCGCTTGGCGATCTCGATGTGGGCGCGGAAGGACCGCTCCTGCGCCTCCTTGCCCTCGGGGCCGGTGCGGAAGTAGTCGAGGCCGGTCTCACCGACGCCCTTGACCTGCTCCCGTGCGGCCAGCCGGTCGATCTCGGCGAGCGCGTCGTCCAGGGCCGTCTGGCCGCCGGGTTCGCGGGCGCCCTGCCGCGACCAGCCGTCGGGGTCGCCGTGCACGATCCGGGGCGCCTCGTTCGGGTGCAGGGCGACCGTGGCGTGGACGGCGGAGTGGGCCGCCGCCGTCTCGGCCGCCCAGCGCGAGCCCTGGAGGTCGCAGCCGACCTGCACGACCGTCGTCACTCCGACCGACGCCGCCTTGGCCAGCGCCTCCTCGACCGTGCCGGACTGCATGTCCAGGTGGGTGTGGGAATCGGCGACCGGCACCCGGAGGGGCTCCGGGAGGGGCGGGGCCGCGTTCTTGTCCTGGCGGCCGGAGGCGTTCGAAGGCATGCCCCGATCCTACGAAAGGGGTACGCCCTCCCCGATGGGGGAGGACCGGGGAGGGCGTCGGCTAGGGGGCTTCTGATGGATCTACGTGGAAGAATGAGCGGCGTTCGGTGCGTGCGATCGGCGTGCGCCGTGAACGGTCATGTGGCGGAGCCACCTGTCCGTTCACGGCGTGCGGCGAGCGTGCGTGCCG